>PNBM01000267.1 GCA_003135995.1 Ignavibacteriota bacterium
TATTTCTTTTTTAAATATAATTTCAGCCGCACCTTTTGCACCCATCACAGCTATCTCCGCAGATGGCCATGCAAGATTTACATCACCGCGAACGTGTTTCGAATTCATTACATCATAAGCACCACCATAAGCTTTTCTTATTATGACCGTAATTCTTGGAACTGTAGCTTCACAGAAAGAATAAAGTAGTTTTGCACCGTGCCTTATAACTCCCCTCCACTCCTGGTCTGTACCCGGTAAAAATCCGGGAACATCTTCAAGAACGAGTAAAGGAATATTAAATGCATCACAGAATCTTACAAACCTCGCGCCTTTAATTGAAGAATTTAAACAAAGGACACCTGCAAGCACAAGTGGTTGATTTGCAACAATGCCAATTGCTCTTCCGTGAAGCCTTGCAAAACCTACAATAATATTTTCTGCATATTCTTTGTGTACTTCGAAGAAAGTATCTTTATCAATAATTTTATTAATCAACTCTTTCATATCATAAGGCTTGTTCGGATTTTCAGGAACAAAATCATTTAATTCTTCAAGCGGATTTTCTTCTTCAGTGTATTCATAGTTCGGAGGCAATTCCATATTATTTGAAGGAAGATAAGAAAATAATCTCCTGACTTTCTGGAAACAATCGATTTCGTTTTCACATGTGAAATGACTTACACCGCTTTTTGTAGCGTGAGCATATGCCCCGCCGAGTTCATCGAACGTAACATCTTCATNNTACCGCTTTAATAACATTCGGACCCGTAATGAACATGTGAGAAATTTTATCAACCATAAAAATAAAATCTGTAATCGCAGGAGAATATACCGCACCACCTGCACATGGTCCGACAATCGCGGATATCTGCGGTATGACGCCACTTGAAAGTGTATTTCTCAAAAATATATCTGCATATCCGGCAAGCGAAAGTACACCTTCCTGAATCCTCGCTCCCCCGCTGTCATTGATGCCTATTACAGGCAATCCATTTTTTAATGCGAGCTCCATTATCTTTACTATTTTCCTTGCATAGGCTTCGGAAAGCGAACCGCCAAGAATTGTAAAATCCTGTGAAAAGACACAAACGGAACGTCCGTCAATTTTACCGGTTCCTGTTATTACACCATCGGTATAATATCGTTGTTTATCTATTCCAAAATCCCGGCACTGATGTTTTACAAAAATATCCATTTCCTCGAACGAACCTTTATCGAGAAGTAGGTCAATTCTTTCCCTTGCAGTAAGTTTTCCTCTCTTGTGCTGCGTTTGAATGCCTTTTTCGCCGCCGCCAAGCATTGCTTCCTGTCTTTTCTGTTTCAGTTCTTCGATTTTGTTTTTGCTCATATTAATTTAGAGTGTTTGATTAAGTTATAATAATTATTACGCGGTATTCAATTCTTATATTATAAAATTTAAGACCCTTAGTTTCAGAAATAATATTTCAAAAAATCAAATACGAATAATATCCACTCCGAGATTTTTCAGTTTCACATCGATTTCTTCGTAACCTCTGTCGATATAAATAGCACCGTTTACAAGTGTTTCACCTTCTGCAATTACTCCGGCTACCAAATAAGAAAATCCGGCTCTTAAATCCGGTACGGAGATTTCGGCAGAATGCAACGGCGTCGGTCCTTTAATAACAGCACTGTGATAATATTCCGCATTGGCAAACCTGCAAGTCATTCCGCCTAAACAGGAATTGTAAAGTTCAATTTCGGCTCCCATTTTTTTAAGTTCTTCAACGTATCCGAATCTTTTTTCATAGACTGTTTCGTGCACAATTGATAATCCGTTAGCTTGTGATAATAGAATTACAAACGGCTGCTGCCAGTCAGTCATAAAACCCGGATGAACATTCGTCTCCAGAGCAATCGATTTAAAAACACCATCATAAAAAAATCTGATTCCGTTTTCCTTCACTTCGTATTTTCCCCCAATACGTCTTATGGTGTTAAGAAATGTGATAAGATCATCCTGGATTGCGTTTTCAACAAGTATATCGCCTTTAGATGCAAGTCCTGCACATGCAAATGATGCTGCCTGGTTCCTGTCGGGAATTACTTTATGATTTGCTCCTGTAAGTTTATCAACACCTTCAATTGTAATTTTTCTGTCTGTACTTATTTCAATGATAGCACCCATCTTTTGAAGGAATTTAATAAGGTCAATTATTTCGGGTTCTACGGCGGCGTTTGATATGATTGTTCTTCCTTTTGCAAGAGTACTGGCAATAATTATATTTTCAGTTGCACCTACACTCGGATAGTTAAGAGTAATATTAGCTCCGGTGAGTCCATCGGTTTGTAAAATATAATAGTTATCTTTTATTTCAACATTACATCCTAATTTTTTTAAACCTTCTATATGAAAATTTACAGGGCGTGAACCGATTTTACATCCGCCCGGAATTGGAATTTCTGCTTTGCCCGTTCTTTGCAGGAGTGGACCTGCAAATAGAATTGCAATACGATTTAATTTACCGAATTCATCCTGTATGGAATGTGTTTTAATTTTTTCCGTTCTGATGGATAAATTATCACCTTCCATTTTGATTTCACTCCCAAGCTGAATGCATAATTCGTTCGTGATGGTTAAATCACTAATCTTGTTAGGTGAATTTCCGAATGAACACTGCCCTTCTGTCAGCAAAGATGCTACAAGCAATTTTGTAGCGGAATTTTTTGCTCCGCTAACTTTAACCTTGCCGGATAAAGGATTTCCGCCTTTAATTAAAAACCTTGATTTATTTAAAGAATCCAATTTATAATTTTATACTTTGCTTATTGAAAGTAAAAGACGAATTAATTATGAAATAACTAATCTTTCCAGAAACCCATTTCCTGAAACTTTTTTATCCTGTTATCAAGTAGTTTTTCTTTTTTGTATTTTGATACTACTTCAAGCTCCTCAATTAATACTTTTTTCAGAATGTTGGCAGCTTCCTGATGATTTCTATGAGCACCGCCAAAAGGCTCATCAACAATTCTATCTATTATTCCGAGTTTTAACAGGTCATTTGCTGTAAGCTTTAAGGCTTCGGCTGCTTGCTCTTTGTAATCCCAGCTTCTCCAAAGAATTGATGAACAGGATTCAGGTGCGATAACAGAATACCAGCAATATTTCATCATCAAAACTCTGTCGCCTACTCCTATACCGAGTGCTCCGCCTGATGCACCCTCTCCTATAATAGATACAATAATCGGAACCTGAAGTCTCGACATTTCAAGAATATTCCGCGCAATTGCTTCAGCCTGTCCTCTTTGTTCCGCTTCGATCCCGGGATATGCACCGGGAGTATCGAGCAATGTTATCACAGGTTTGTTAAACTTCTCGGCGAGTTTCATCAGACGAAGGGCTTTTCTGTAACCTTCAGGATTCATCATTCCGAAATTTCTGTAAAGATTCGATTTCGTATCCCTTCCTTTTTGCTGACCGATTATCAAGGNNATATTTTTTCTAAGTTCATTAATTTTTGCTTCGAGTTTGTTTACTTCTGTTGAAATATCCAGCGTATCTGCCATCTTTCGCATTTCTTCAACTTTTTGTTCAAGCTCAACCAAAGGTTTTTCAAATTCAAGTACCATTTTATCAAATTATTTAAAGTTAATAAAAATTTCTTTTAATTATTTTTTCTCAAAAGCGAAAACAAAGTTT
>PNBM01000201.1 GCA_003135995.1 Ignavibacteriota bacterium
AAAATTTTATTCATGTGAAGATTCAGAAGCCTGGAACCTGCAACAAGTGCTGCGACTTTTTCTTCTTCGACAACTTTCCAGTTAATATATTCTTCGATGTCGGGATGGTCTAAATCAAGTGTCACCATTTTCGCAGCTCTTCGTGTTGTGCCGCCTGATTTTATTGCACCTGCACTTCTGTCACCAATTCTTAAGAAAGACATAAGACCGGAAGATTTTCCGCCTCCGCTTAATGACTCACCCGAACCTCTGATTCCCGAAAAATTAGAACCTGTTCCCGAACCATATTTAAAAAGTCTTGCTTCTCTTACCCACAAATCCATTATGCCGCCTTCGTTTACAAGGTCATCCGTAACGGACTGAATGAAACAAGCGTGAGGCTGGCAATGTGTATACGCATCTTCGGAAGCAGTGAGTGCACCTGTGTCAGGGTCAACATAATAATGTCCCTGCGAAGGACCTTTAATGCCGTAAGCCCAATGCAGACCTGTGTTGAACCATTGCGGTGAATTCGGAGCGGCGAACTGTCCTGCGAGCATAAAATACAATTCGTAATAAAAATTCAGAGCATCTTCTTCTGTGTCAAAATATTTATACTTCCATCCCCAGTAAGTCCAGCAGCCGGCAAGGCGATGAAATACCTGCCGCGAATCATTTTCATAAGTAAAGTTGTCCGGGTTGTTTATATCTGCCGAGGAAGTGTCAAATTCGGATTTGGCTAACCATTCAGGAATATTTTCTTCATTTACCTTTTTCAGAAATTTCGGAATTCCTGCTTTCCTGAAATATTTTTGTGCAATAATATCTGTTGCAACCTGCGACCAATTTTTCGGAACTATTACATCGTTCATTTCAAAAACTGTTGAACCATCGGGATTTCGAATAACAGACGTACGTTTCTCATATTCAATTTTATTAATATCTTCCTTCTTCTCTATAAATACTTTGTCAATTTTCATTATTCATATTTAAAAATTTGGTTCCGAAAAAACTCTTTTAAACTTTTGTTACGATAAACAGCAGTGTGAAATGATAACAGTTAAAATTACTACAACTAAATTTTAAAAGCAAACTTATTTTTAAATTTTTTTTAAATTTTTTACTTGATTTTTTAAAATAAATTACGCATCAAACCACCATATTAAGACACATTATTTTTTTTCATGAAAAAGCATTACAATTTTTGCAGGCTTTAGTTCTTTATTTTGTATTTTTTAGAGATAATAAAAACATTATTTTACTATCTTAGACTTTTTTATTAACTATTTTGAATTATATAAACTAAATGGCAAAGACTAAAGTTCCGCAAACAAAGCAAACACCCAGAAACCTGCAAAAACAGGCTGCAAAAGGCTCCCGGTTTGATTATTTAAATAATGACATTCCGAAAACAAGGTATATTTTCATCGGAATAATAGTTCTGGCATTGCTTATATTTTTCAGGCAGGGAATATTCGGAGGAAAAATTTTCGCATCGGCGGATAACCTTTCCCCTCTTAGTTTCAAGACGTTTCTTGATGACGCAAAAGCACAGGGAATATACCCGCTCTGGATCCCATATATATTTATGGGAATGCCTTCACTGGCTTCCCTAACAGCGGCGTTGCCCTCGGCTTATAATTTTTTCTCTTATATCTGGGACGAAATATTTTCCGCTTTCTCGGGTGGGAATTTATTTGTCCTCACTTTGCCGTATTATTTTATTTTTGCAATATCCCTTTTCTTTTATGCAAGGTATAAATTTAAAAACCTGTTCATTGCTTTGTACTGTGCCCTGATGGGAGTATTTGCAACGGGAATAATTCAACTTATAATCGTCGGCCATCATACAAAAATGATGACGTTTGCATTCTTTCCGTTAATCATGCTTTTTCTCGATAAATTAATTGATTCGGAGGATGAAAATAATTTCAGGGTAGTAATGGACTTTGGATTGCTGACATTAATTGTTTTTCTCCAGTTACATTTTCATCATATACAGATGTTGTTTTATTCATATATGATGATAGGGATGTATACACTGTATACCCTCATATACAGATTAATAAAAAAACAGCAGATTGGAAAAATTATACGTGCGGTAGCATTATTAATTGTTGCGGTTATTTTTTCAGTTTCTATGGATGCCGAAATAATATTATCCGTAAAAGAATACAATAAATATTCAATGCGCGGAGAGTCAAGCGTGGTAACTAAATCAGACCCATCTAAAGAACAGGATAAGCCATTGAGCTATGATTATGCTACAAACTGGTCTTTCAGTCCGGGAGAGGTTTTAACATTTATAATTCCGCATTACTATGGATTTGGAAATGTTGAAATTGAAAACGGGCAAAGAACAAATTTATACTGGGGTCAAATGCCTTTTACTGATTCACCTGTTTATTTCGGCGCCATTACATTCTTGCTGGGGCTTGTAGGCATATTTCTGAATTTCAGGAAAAATAATTTTGTCCAGGCATTAACTGTAATAATGGTTTTCTTTCTCTTCCTTTCATTTGGCAGAACTTTTCCTGTAATTTACAATATATTTTTCGACCACGTGCCCTATTTCAGCAGTTTCAGGGCACCTGTTATGATTCTTTATTATTTTGATATAATAGTTTTGATTCTTGCAGGCTTTGGATTAAAAGATATAATTGAAATGATAAAAACCGAAGCCGGGCAGCAGAAATTAATAAAACTTTCTTATGTCTTATTTGCTGTCGGCGGTCTATTGCTTTTAATTTCTTTAATTGGTTTTGAAAATTCTTACACTTCTGATGTTTCAAGCAGTCCGTTGATGGATAAATTAAGATCACAGGGAGCAAATGCACAGCAAATCAGTAATTATATAAAACAGGTCGCATCTTATGCTTACAAAAATGTTATAAGCGATTTAATGTTACATGCATTCCTTATTCTGATAGTAACAACTTTAATATTCTTCTATGCGAAAAAGAAAATTTCATTATCATTTTTTATGATTGGAGTTATCATAATAGCTTTATTCGATATTTTAAATATAAGCACAAAGACACTTCACTGGGATGAAAAATCACAAAAAGATTCTTATGTCGCCGAAACCGATTATTCAAAATGGCTTTTAAACAAAGAACCCGATACATATTTATATCGCGTTGCGGAATATAATAAAGGAGCTCTTGTAACCTCGAATAACCTTGCCTATTACCGCTTCCACAGTTTCAACGGTTACCAGGGTGCGAAATTAAGAATATACCAGGATGCGGTTGATGTTGCGGGAGGTGAAAATCCTTTCCTGCTCGGCCTTGCAAATGTGAAATATATTATTTCCGATGCACCGATAAAAGATACCGTTTCTTATAAAGAAGTTTACAAAGCATCTAATATAATTTATCAGAATAAATTTGCTATGCCCCGTGCATTTTTTGTTGATGAATATAAAGTTGAGACAGGACTTAATATTCTGAATAATATTAAGGATGCAAAATTTAATCCGTTTAAAACAGCATATCTCGAAAAAGAAATTGATAAAAAAATTGATATGCACGATTCGACTGCTTATGCAAGAATTGTAAACTTTAATATTCACAATATAGAATATGAAGTGTATGCAAGCGGAAATAATCTGCTCGTACTCGATGAAATATATTATCCTGCGGGCTGGAAAGCCTATGTGGACGGCAATGAGACGGAAATACATAAAACGGATTATTTACTGAGGTCAATAGTTGTTCCCGCAGGAAAACACAAAGTTGAAATGATATTTCATCCTGACTCCTTTTACACAGGACGAACAATCAGTTTGATATCGTGTTCGTTTTTATTAGTAATATTAATAGCCGGAACCGGCGGCTATTATATGAAGAAAAAGAAGAAAGAGATAGATACAACAAACAAATAATTAAAAATCTGTAGATGATAAAGAAAATCTTAATCGCAAACAGGGGAGAAATTGCCGTCAGGATAATCACTTCGGCAAAAGAGCTCGGAATTAAGACCGTTGCCGTATATTCCGATTTCGATAAATATTCTTTATATACAAAACTTGCCGATGAAGCATATTATATAGGAGAATCTCCTGCATCGAAAAGTTATTTAATGGCAGAGAAAATAATTGACACAGCAAAAAAATCGGGTGCCGATGCAATACACCCGGGATATGGTTTTTTATCCGAAAGAGGTTATTTTGCAAAAATGTGTCTCGATGAAAATATAAAATTCATCGGACCATCCCATACGGCGATAGATAATCTCGGGAGCAAAACAAGAGCAAAGGAGCTTGCTATTAAAAACAAAGTTCCTGTTGTTGCCGGTACAGAAAAAGCCGTATCAGATATTGCTGAAGCAAAGAGCATAGCAGCGAACATAGGATATCCTGTTATGATTAAAGCTTCAGCGGGAGGCGGTGGAAAGGGTATGAGAGTTGTCAAAGCCGAAAGTGAACTTGAAAGTTCTTTACGGCTCGCGCAAAACGAAGCCAGGTCTGCATTCGGGGATGACAGTGTTTTCATCGAGAAATATGTCGATTCGCCAAGGCATATTGAATTTCAGATACTTGTAGATGAATATGGAAATGCAGTGCATCTTGGTGAAAGGGAATGCTCGATGCAAAGAAGGCATCAGAAAATAATCGAAGAAACTCCTTCCGTAATTATGGATGAAAAGTTAAGGCATGAGATGGGTGAATGTGCAAAAACAATTGCTCTTGCTTCGGGTTATTCAAATGCGGGAACGGTTGAGTTTATGGTTGAGGAAAATAAAAATTTTTATTTTCTCGAAGTGAATACGAGGCTTCAGGTGGAACATCCTATAACAGAAATGCGGACAGGACTTGACCTCGTAGCGGAACAAATTAAAATTGCATCGGGAGAAAAATTACGCTTCAAACAGGACGACATAGAATTCAAAGGCGCGGCAATCGAATGCAGGATTTGTGCTGAAGACCCCGATAATAATTTTCTGCCGTCTACAGGAAAACTTGAATATATATTCAGAACTTCCGGAAACGGTATGCGGGAAGATACGGGCATCGAGCAGGGTAATGAGATTTCAATTTATTATGATTCTATGATTTCAAAATTAATTTCATACGGGGAAAATCGTGAAATTGCAATTTACAAAATGAAACGGGCACTTAGAGATTATAAAGTTCGCGGAGTTAAAACGAACATAAATTTCCTTTTGAATCTGCTTGGGTCAAAAGCGTTTATGGAAGGAAAATATAATACACAGTATGTAGAAAAATATTTTCTTCCCGAACTGATAAATAAAAAGATGGAAATTGATGATGAAACATTAGTTACTCTGTCTCTTGCATCTATATTATTTAAAGAAAAGCAGGAATCTAAAACAGCTACAAAACAAGCATTAAAAACATCGGTAAAATCAAACGGCTGGTCTTCACAAAGAAAGGCGGGTTACAGATGAAAAAATATTCTGTTGATATAAACAACAAAGTCAAAGAAGGCGAATTCATATTGAACGAAAATAATACATTTGTTTATAATGGAGTCGTAAATAATTTTGACTACAAATATGTCTCGGATAATATACTTTTATTAAGGATAAATAATAAGAACTTTATGATAAAAGTAGAACCCGATAATGATTCCGAGGTATCAAATACTTTGTTCGATGTTGAATTATCGGGAAACTCTTATAAAGTTTCGTCCAAAAGCGAACTCGATAAACTTATTGAAACGTTTTCGAAAAACAGGAGCGGCAGTAAAATTAAAAACGATATTTTATCACCAATGCCCGGAGGGATTGTTAAGATTAACGTTAAAGAAGGACAATCTGTCAGGAAAGGTGAAGTATTGCTCGTGCTCGAAGCGATGAAAATGGAAAATGAGATAAAAGCTTTGGCGGATTGTAAAATACAAAAAATAATGGTTGAAGAAAAAAAATCCGTTGAAAAGGGACAGCTGCTGATGAAGCTCGAACCGATTATCAATTAAAAATTAAAAATTAAGAATTAAGAACGACTTATTTGTAATTAAAAATTATAAAATTAAATATTTTTATAAGATTACGTCTATTTGTAATATATTCTTGATAAACTTGATAAACTTGACGAACTTGACAAACTTTATAAACTAAAATGTCTTTAATACTCGCAGTTGCATCATTATTTGCCGCGTTTATTCCGATGTTTTCATATTTGCTCATAATATGGTGGCTTGACAGGAATGAAAGAGAACCATTCTGGATGCTGTTATTAAATTTCTTTTGGGGAGCAACGGGTGCGATTATTCTGGGCATTATCGGAAGTTTGATATTTCAGATACCTATATCGGTTGTTATTCAATCCATATCAGACGGTGATGCGTCCGAGCTTATAGACCTTTCCGGGGCAATTATTACGGCACCATTTGTCGAGGAATTTACTAAAGGAATTTTTCTCGTAATAATGGCATTGCAGAAAAATTTTGACGGTGTTGTGGATGGTGTTGTTTACGGCGGTGCAATAGGTTTAGGGTTTGGAATGACAGAAAATTTTTTATATTTCCTTACTTACGGAAAAACTCCTGCTGACTGGATTATGCTCGTAATAATCAGAACATTATTTTCCGCGGTGATGCACTGCATGTCGCAGGCAACGTTCGGAGCATTTATCGGTTTCGCAAAATTTAAACCGCTTTTTATTAAATTCATTTTTATTCCTGTCGGGTTTTTATCCGCAGTCTTTTTGCACTTCGCATGGAATCTCACGGTCAGTTTTCAAAACACATCATTACTCGGTATGTTATTCCTCGTACTTTACTCCTTTGCTATCTTTGCAATATTCCAGGTATCACTCTTTATGGAAAGTAAAACTATTATGAAAGAATTAAAAGAGGAATCCAATTTAGGACTAATTCCTTCTGAACATTTGAATTATATTCCTTACGCAACGAGAAGATTCAGGTACGGCTGGTGCCCGATTGGAGTCAATCAGAAAAATTACGTTCAGACCGCAATTAAACTGGCATTAAGAAAATACCAATCTAAAAATACACGGGGTTCCACTCAAATTGCTTATCAAAGGGACGTCGAACTTTTAAGATACAATATTCAGATGATGTTTTATAATGCGACTATTCAATATAACGCTAATCAGGGCAGAGTTTAGCTTGCAGAATATATTGTTTCTCCCTCTTTGTTGAGACCTTGGTTATGAAAAATAATCTCTTTTGATGTAAAAAATTTTAATCTTTTTCCCAATCCTTGATTTGGAAAAATAACCTAACGATGTATAATCTTCTCTTCTTTTTTATCCTTGACTGAGAAAGTACAGAGTATAAAAACCTTTGTATTCAGTTATATACAGATTATATAATTTCAATTCAATATTGTATTATAATATATATTGTAATTTGAGAATTAAATACACAAATTATAAAAAACCTTATCTTATGGAAAATGAATTATCTACTAATTCGAAAAGCTCCAAAGAAAATAAATACAACCGGCTGATAAATTTTAGTTTTTATCTCAGCATAATATTATTTTTTATAGCATTTAATTTCAATGATACGCCGCCGTTTGGGTGGTACCAACAATTTTTACCGAATATTGGGAGTCATACAATTTCAGATGTTTTCTTTTTAGATAGTTTGAATGGTTGGGCAGTGACACCTTATATTGGTCAAAATGATACGGCTTTTGTTCTTAAAACTACAAACGGAGGCAATAACTGGATAAAAGTTAACATCAGATCAGGTCAATATGTAGGATATAATAAAGTTAAATTTTTAAATTCCTTAACCGGATTTGTTTGTGGAACTTCACAATCAAGTGGATATAAGGGACTTAGTAAAAGTACTGACGGAGGATTTAACTGGGTTTCTTTGAATGTACCTGATTCATATTTGGAATATGCTGATATGAGTATTTTAAACGTTGATACAATTTGGTTAGTAGCCTCTGATAGCTTTTCCGGCGGGGTGTTTCTCACGACGAACGGGGGATTGAGCTGGACACAGCAATTTTCGGCAGGAAGTCAAAATCCAAATGAAATATACATGTTTAATTCGAGAATAGGTTTCATAGGGGGAAATCCATCGCCCCGAATAATTTGGAAAACTTCAAATGGAGGGAATAATTGGTTCACTGTAGATTCTAACGATTATCTTGCAGATATGTATTTTATCGATAGTTTAATGGGATGGAAATGTAGTGTTTTCGGAATGAAAAAAACTACAAATGGAGGATTAAATTGGATAACACAGCAAATTCCATCAGGAGGAAATATTATTATTACAGGAGTAAAATCATTTTCAAATATAAACAGAGATACAATTTGGGGTTCTGGTGGTTCTGTTTCTTATCCAGGTAATCAAATTAGAGGAATACTATATAGAACAATTAATAATGGAGATAATTGGTATTATCAAATTCCCGATACTTCAATTCATATTGGACAATATAGTTACATAAATTTTGTAAATAAATTAAATGGTTGGGGAAATAGTAACGTTGGGCAAATTCATACTGTAACAGGTGGTGATACAACATTTTTAACATCAATCCGACAAATAAGTAGTGAAGTTCCAAAGGATTATAAGCTATTTCAGAATTTCCCTAATCCATTTAATCCAATTACAAATGTTAAAGTACAAATGTTAAAGCAAGGACTTGCCGAAATAAAAGTATTTGATATAACGGGAAAATTGATAAAAGTATTATTGAAAAAGAATTTAAGTGCGGGAGAATATAATGCTAGTTTTAATGCCGGGGAATTAACAAGCGGAGTTTATTTTTATTCACTTTTTGTGAATGGTGTTAGAATTGATACAAAAAAAGCAGTTCTTCTTAAATAATAAAATAATAAAAGATAGAAAATGCGCTCTTTTCATCCCGATTTATCGGGATAAATAAGAGCAATTTTATAAATTTTATATTTTACAAATATTTTTAAATTTTAAGAATTAAAAAATATGAAAACTAAATTGTTTACAGTTTTAGCGTTAGTAGTTCTTGCAATAATGGGATTTGTAATTAGTAATAAAAAAGTTTCTAAAGAAGAAGAAACTAAAAATACAATTAGCAATCAAACTCCGCCTGCAATGCAAAATAACAGTTGGCTTGATAAGTTTCATATCGGAGCGGTGGATTGTGATTATGATTATCCAAATAATTATCCACATCTTAATCAGCTTGGATTTGACCTCTGGCACTCATACGATGGAGAGCATAATTCAAGTCCTCAACCTCAGCAATTTTGGGGAGGTAGATATTATGGTGATAGTCTTATGGCTTCCGTAAATTCATATAAAGATACTGTAAATCATTTTATAAACATGATTTATGGAACTGATCTTCCCCCGATATTTCGGACAAATCGAACAGCGTAAATCTGTAGTATTTTTAATTTAACAATTATCATTTTTAGATTCAAATTCAAAAGGTGACAGATATCCTAAAGTAGAATGTTTCCTCTGTCTGTTGTAAAATATTTCAATGTATTCAAACAAACTTTTCTTTAAATCATCCATATCCTGATATTTTTCTCTGTAAATAAGTTCTTTCTTTAATGTGCTGAAGAATGATTCAAGTACAGCATTATCATAACAGGTACCTTTAGCTCCCATGCTCTGCTTGATTCCATTGCATTGAAGAATATTTTTTACTCTTGTTGAGCAATACTGTGTACCTCTGTCAGAATGAAAAATCAGTCCGCTTTCAGGATTCCTTCTATCAAGTGCATTTTCTATTATCCTCAAGATTATGTTCTCGTCCTGAGAGTCATTAACTTTCCATGCAATTATCATCCTTGAGTAAAGATCCATAACTACGGATAAATACTTCCATCCTTCTCTGGTTCTTATGTAGGTAATATCAGAACCCCAGATACTATTGCGCACTACAGGATTAAACCTTCTTTCCACAAGGTCTGCATTTACCTGCTTGTTTGGATTCTTTGTGTAGAATCTTTTGTGCCTGCATTTCACTGCTATAGAGTTTTCTCTCATAATTCTGGCTATACGGTTTTTACCTGTTTCTATTCCCCGGACTCTTAAGGCTGCTGTTATTCTCGGACTTCCGTATCTGCATTTACTCTCCCGATATATAGCTTTTATTTCCCTTAGAAGAATTTCATTTTCCAAACTGCGTTTACTCTCTTTTTTTCTTGATATATAACTGTAATAACTGCTTCTTGATATCTTCAATGCGTCACACATTAATCCTATGCTGTATTTTGAACTGTTTTCTCTGATAAATCCATAGGTCACTCTCCTTGTTTGGTAAATACAGCAATCGCTTTTTTTAATATATCTCGCTCCTGTGTTACTCTTGCCAGCTGACGCCTGAGCCTTGTTAGCTCAGCGTCATCTGGCTTTTGATATCCCTTACCCGGAAATGAGTTCTCTTTATCTTTAAGATAATCTTTCTTCCAGTTCGTAAAGGTGTTTGGACTTATTCCAATTTCATTGGCTATTTTGGTCATTGACCTTGAGCCTTCCAGAACAAGTTTTACTGCATTTATTTTGAAGTCTTTATCGAATGTTCGATAGGATCTCTTTGCTTCCATATTTTTGTTTTCCTTTCTCTACAAAAATACGTTATTCGATTCGTCTTTTAAAGTGGGGAAAGTACAGTTTAATAATATCCCCTGTATGGCATATGTAAACTCAATGTTGAAACAATATTCAGTAGGCAATTCCGATCTTTTACAGGATTTGAATAATTCAATATCTCTTCATGTTCCATGGGATAGAAGAACTTCTGTTGAAAATCCAACATTTTTATACGATCAATATATTAAAAAAGTTGGCTTAACGCAGGTATTTGCTGAAAGCTACCCGATGACAGCTTGCTTTTCAAAAGATTCGAGTTCGCAATGTTTCAGCAGAATCCCAAAAACATTGCCTTTAACTAATGGACCTGACATTCTTGCACAGGCGGTCAATCCGAATGATTATGACTCCTGGCTTCAGGATAATATAAATCATAAGCCATATGTGCTTGAAG
>PNBM01000089.1 GCA_003135995.1 Ignavibacteriota bacterium
CCAATCTCCTGCCAGGAACCTTCTGGAATAGAGTCTTCGAGTGAATACATTACCCTGATTGAATCAGCATAAGGGCTATTCATTTCTGCCTTTGAATAAAAATAAAGTATATCATTTAGAATAATACCCCCGGGTATTCTTGGAAGCACGAGCCAGTTATCAATATTATTTTGACCTGTTATAACATTAAAATCGGCTGCCACATATCCATCCTGAGGTCCATTATAAGCCGGAAAATGAGAGGGATTTCCCTGAAACCAGGTAGCTGATGTGCCCTGCGGACCTGTGCTGCGATAATATATTAAATATCCTCTTGCCTTAAGTACATTGGTATCATTGGCACCATCGAAATCATCACTATAGCGTATAAAGCTATTTATTGAATTACTCTTTTGTGAGATAAACTTATCATTGTTAAAATGAAATAAAATTCCCGGAATTTGTAAATTATTCAGATTACCTAATCCTAAAAGTGAAGTTAGAATGATGAAAATAAATAGTAACGAATAAATTTTTGATTTCCGCATAAAATTAAATGTAATCTCTTTGTTGATTACAATTTTATTTTTCTAATTAAATCATTTTATTACAACCATTGTTTTTACATTCGAAAAATTTTTAAATTGCAATCTATAAAAATAAATACCGCTCGATAGGTTAATGTTATTAAAATCAATCGAATATCTCCCGGACCGCTTGAAATCATTTACCAGGGTTTCAATTTCTCTTCCTAAAATATCATATACTTTCAAGGTGACAAAACCGTCTCCCGGAACATCATAGCTTATTTTTGTTGAAGAGTTATAGGGATTCGGTACATTTTGATATAATGAAAACTTTGCTGGAATAAAATTTGAATCTCTCGATGATAATATTATATTATCATTATAACCAAATATTATTCCGTGTTCCGAATTCACCGACACCATATTTTGATTGTCAATAGCAACAATTTTATAAGAGACTGTTAATTTTCTCACAAGATGGTTATTATTAACCTGCGGCTGTACATAAAGTAATATATCGTTATCTAAATATGAACTGTCTGTTGACGAAATTGTTGCTATATACGCATAAACAGGTTCCGAATAGCAATTGTCGGACAAACCTCTGTAAATTTTATAATTGCCATTACTTATTACATCGGGTTCGGTATTCCTTTCCCACGATATCAGCGGGTTAAAGGATGTTCTCGGTTCAACAAACTGCTTATCTATTTTAGGTGTCTTTGGTTTAGACGGTGGACATTCCAGCAGGGCGCTGTCATTTTTATTATAATAAATTTTTAACTGCATCTCCCCCGTAAGGGAATTCTGGCTAGCCAAATGAATTGTCAATCCTGTACTTGCAGGATTTTTACATGTATTCGAAGATGGATTACTGTAAGGACTGAATATCTCATTGTAGTCTTTATTAAAACCCGTTTTTCCCGAGCCATAGAGGTCAAAAGTAATAAAAAAATCATTCGAATTGTCGGAGCAATCATCATAATTTAAATATTGCCCGTAGTTACTCTCAGGATAATCAGGTGCTTTTTCGTAAGTATCTCTGCCGTTTATACTATTCGATGAAATATATTTAAATATAGGTAATTCAAATCCGAATTGATTATTTTGTGATGGCACAAAAACCCATCTGAAGATAGACCAATTGAATTTGCCTTCAGCACTAATAATTTCAAATGGATAATTAACATTATAACAACCTGAACCCTGTCTCCATATAAATAATCCTTTCCCATCGGAACAATAGGGGTCTTGTTCGGCGAAATTAATTTGAGTGCATTGTTTTCCGCCTCTTGAGACGCCGTCATACTTTGATATTTTTTGGTTATTAGTTAAGTAGAAAACGNNATCGCCTGTTTCCACGATATAAATATTTATTATTTGTCCCGTAGAAATATAATCGTTCAGATTTAAGGTATAAATTCCGGTTGAATTTATATTAACGGGCGTAGGCACATACGAAGGAATAATAGTCCTTTCATACGGTGACATAGTATAAGTCGAATTTGTGATTGAAGCTGTCATCATACCGATGTTATCGTGCCAACCGTCGTTTCCGATTAAATTCATTCCAAAAAACTTATGGCAAATTTCATGTTCAAGAGATAATTCGGAATGGGTTGTATTATTCCTGTTATTTAATACCGTAACCCCGCTGTTGCATGTTATTTTTGTAGTGTTGAAAAATACGTCCTGTGTTAGCAACAGGGAAGCAAGTCCTCCGTAAGAAGCAGACCAAAACCATTGAGTTTCATTATGCGGAATGGTCCTGTAATTTATTACTACAAGTTCAACGGTTGAATCTTTCGCCGAGAAGACCCATTGTCCGTTTCTAAAAGCCCAGTTATCATATCTTGTCCAATCAATATTAAAAACAGAATCAACGTAATGTAAAACAAATGTATTCATTTCAGGTGCCTTATAATGTAAAGTGCTGTCATAATAATTTGAGGTATGCGGTAATACGATATTTACCTCATCTCCAATCAAATCCAGTTGCCCTGAAGTCATTTCACAAAAAAAATCCGAAATTGTGTAATCAGGATACCTGTCCATAACCTGGTTTTTGTTTCCCAATGCAGGCCATACTAATTTTCCCTGTGTTCCCGTATAAGGGTTAACAGGACGTGTTGCCGGAAATTGTGTCGTGGGTTTATCCCAGATAGTATAAGAATAATTGGATAATGTATCATCAGGAAATACAACATAAATAAAAAGTGCTCTTAAAAATTCATTTGTACCCGGTGTTATTTTTGGAATATTGGTAACAGCTGCAGGGTCGGGGTTACAGGCTTCCATTTTACCCGTGCCGCAAATAAATTTTGTATTTTGCGATTGAGAGTATGAACCTGACGATAATATAAAAAAATAAATCATTATTAGACAAGAATAAAATAATTTATTTTTCATCTGATTTATCTGATAAATTAACTAAAAGCCGTTATATATTAAGTTTTTATTTTAATTTATTCAATTCTCATAATTTTGCATAAATGGATGTGTCTACAGGCCTGAGAAATGGTTAATTGTTTTAAATTTTTTTTTAGTTATCATATGATTATTTTGAATCAAATTAAATTCTTGAACTATGAACAAATTAACAATAGACGATTTGATTTCGCAAAATCAAATTAAGGGTAAAAATGTTTTAATAAGAGTGGATTTTAATGTTCCTCTCGATGAACAAAGGAATATTACCGATGTAAAAAGAATTGTCGAATCGGTGCCTACCATACAGGCTGTAATGTCCAATGGAGGTAAGTGCATTTTAATGAGTCACCTTGGAAGACCGAAAGGTGAAAAAAATCCTAAATATTCATTAGACATTGTTGCTGAATTTTTATCAAAATATCTCGATAAAAGGGTTTTGTTTTCTGATGATTGTATAAGTCCGGATAATGTTGAAGTAATAATAAATATGAACTACGGCGATGTTCTTCTCCTTGAAAATTTAAGATTTTATAAAGATGAAGAAAAAAACAATCCCGATTTTGCTAAAAAACTTGCTGCATACGGGGATGTATACATAAATGATGCATTCGGCTCGGCCCACAGGGCACATGCTTCAACGGAAGGCGTAACGCATTTTATTAAATTATGTGCCGCAGGTTACCTGATGGAAAAAGAAATTAATTATTTATCATCTGCAATTAATAATCCCAAAAGACCTCTGTGTGCAATTCTTGGCGGAGCCAAAATATCAGGAAAGATAGATGTTCTCGAAAATCTTATGAACATAGCCGATAAAATTTTAATCGGGGGTGGAATGAGTTTTACATTTTTTAAAGCTATGGGATTGAACATTGGAAAATCAATTCTCGAAGAAGATAAAATCAGCCTTGCGAAAGATATTCTTGAAAAGGCAAAAGCACTGAAGAAGGAAATTTTATTTCCGGCCGATATAATTATTGCCGATAAATTTGAGAATGATGCTGTGACCAAAATTGTGAATTTTGATAATATTGATTCTGAATGGATGGGTATGGATATCGGACCTCAAACTATAAAAAAATATACAAAAGAAATTAATGAATCAGCAACAATAGTATGGAATGGTCCTATGGGCGTTTTTGAGATGTCAAATTTTTCAAAAGGCACTTTTGAAATAGCAAAAGCACTTGCGGATGTTACATCAAAAGGTGCGATAACAATAATCGGAGGCGGAGATTCTGCATCGGCAGTTGCAAAAGCCGGTCTCGAAGAAAAAGTTTCCCACGTGTCAACGGGCGGTGGTGCATCACTCGAGTTTCTGGAAGGAAAAGTTCTCCCCGGAGTAAATGCACTGACTAATAAATAAAAATTATTTATCTACAACGGCAGCAGTGAACTCTCCTTCGCAGACGAGTTCACCTCCGATGTAGCCTTTATATGCTTTGCCCGTAAGTTTGCATATATTTCTTCTGAATGAAACCATTTCCATTTCTATAACGAGCTGGTCACCCGGTACGACGGGTTTTCTGAACCTGACCTTGTCTATTGTAGCGAAGAATGCAATTTTACTTTCGGGATTTTCAAGAGCGTTAATTAATAAAATACTTCCGCACTGAACCATTGATTCTATTATTAAAACCCCTGGCATAATTGGTTTTCCCGGAAAATGTCCCTGAAAAAATGGTTCGTTAATAGTAACATTTTTTAATCCGATTATCTTTCTATCCAGTTCAACTTCGATTATTCTGTCAATTAATAAAAACGGATACCTGTGCGGCATTATTTTTAATATCGCTTCTATATCAAAAACAATATTATTTGTTTTCATTAACTGGAATTTCTTTACGAGTTTCTTTTGAAGATACAATTTGCGCAGCATTTTAGTAAACTCGACATTCGACTTGTGTCCCGGGCGGGAGGCAAGTATCTGACCTTTCATGGGCGCACCAATTAATGCGAGGTCACCAATCAAATCAAGAACTTTGTGTCTTGCGGGTTCGTTTTTAAATCTTAGTTTAATATCATTTAATATTCCATGTCCGAGAACAACATCATCATTAAGCTCTAATTTCTTTTTAAGTTCTTCGAACGACTCCTCCGTGAAATCCCTGTCTACTATTACGATAGAATTGTTAATATCTCCGCCTTTAATCAATCCCTGCTCTTTCAGCATCTCGACTTCATTTAAAAAACAAAAAGTTCGTGCAGGAGCAAATTCGCTTGAAAACTCTTTTTGTAAATTGAATAAACCCGAATGCTGAACACCCAATGCGGGGTTATTATAATCAATCATTAAAGTAATTCTGAAATCATCTTTTAAAGGCAGTGCGACAATATCGACATTTTCTTTATCGCTGTGATAATGAACAGTATCTTCAATTATCAAATAATCCCGCAAAGCTTCCTGTTCCTCGATACCGGCACTAATTAAAGTACTGACATAATCTATAGCACTTCCGTCCATTATTGGAGTTTCATTCGTGTCGAGTTCCACTATTATATTATCGATTTCACATCCCATAATACTTGCAAGAACGTGTTCAACCGTATGTACTTCCACACCGTTCATTGCTAATGTAGTTCCCCTCGATATATCTGTAACGTGGTCTATATCCGCAGGAATTTCAGGAGAATTTTCAAGGTCAATTCTTTTAAACTTTATTCCGTAATTTTCCGGAGCAGGTTTAAAAGTCATATGTGATATGTTTCCAGTATGAAGACCTATTCCGCTCAATTTAGCACTTTTCGAAATTGTCCTTTGTTTTTCTAACATTTTATGATTTTGTATTTAAAAAATTATACTATTATTTCCTGATTAATTATTTATTCTTTTCCAGTTTTATAATCCTGTTTCTTAACTCTTCAAGATTTTTAATATAAGCTTCCTGTTTCAGTTCCTCTTTAATCGGTTTAGCCCTGTAACCCGCATAAATACCCGGTTTGGAAATCGATTTTGAGACTCCGACAGCAGCGCCGATAATTACGTCATCACAAATTGTCAGATGACCGACTATTCCTACCTTTCCACCTATCATGCATCTTTTCCCTATTTTTGTAGAGCCGGAAATTCCGGCCTGTGCGACAATCACGGTATCTTCGCCAATCACAACATTATGTGCAATTTGTACCTGGTTGTCAATTTTTACACCACGGCAGATTCTTGTCTCGCCCAGAGTTGCTCTGTCCACACAGCAGTTGCTTCCTATTTCAACATCATCTTCAATAACTACTATTCCGTTTTGCGGAATCTTTTTAAATATTCCGTTACTCTGTTGAGCGAATCCGAATCCGTCGCTTCCGATAACTGTTCCCGAATGAATTATGACATTTTTCCCGATGCGGCATCCGTTATAAATAGTTACGTTAGCCTTTAATACGCTGTTCTCACCTATAATCACATTTTTTCCTAAAGAACAATTCGAATATATTTTAACACCTTTTTCGATTTTACAGTTATTTCCAATGTGTACGAAATCGCTGATTAAAATTTCTTCACCTAATTCACAATTTTTTCCGACAGAACAAAAATCCGAAATTCCTGTTTCGTCTTCAAATTCTTCTTTTGTTAATAACTCAACTACGCTGACAAATGCAAGATAAGGGTCCTGAACTCTGATTACCGATAAATCAGTTCTGTTATTTTTAATTTCAAAATCCTTAGATAAAATCAGGGCGCCTGCGTTCGTATTATTATAAAATTTTTCATAAAGAGGATTAGAAATAAAAGAGATTTCATCTCTTTTTGCCGTTTCGATTTTACCAACATTGATGATTTCTAAATCAGGGTTTCCCTGTAATTCACCATTAAGAAAAACTGAAATTTCCGATAATTTCATAAATCTATATTTTTATAAACGCTTTATTTTCCTTCTATTACTTTCTGAACTTTTGCAGTGAGATCATATTTCTCGTTAACATACAATAATAAGATATCGCTGTTCCGGTCAAATACATAGTCGTAATCTTCTTTTCTTGCAACAGTTTCTATGGCTTTAAAAATTCTGTCCTGTACCGGTTTCATAAACTCGGTTTGCTTTAGAAAATATTCTCCGCCTTCCCCGAATTTCTGAGTTTTGAAAGTGGTTATGGAAACATCGAGGTCCTTGATATCTTTTTCCATTTGCCCTTTCAATTGCTCAGTGAGTATTAATTTTTTCTTATCGAAGTCATCTTTCATTTTCTTTAAGCTGTCCTGAAGATTCGATAAACTTTTCTGCCATTCCTGAACAACATTATCAAGTTTTTGCTTTGCATCCTTAGCCTCCTGCATATTATCGATAATTTTTTTCGAATCGATGTAGCCTATTTTTGACTGCCCGAATGATGTATTTGATGATATAAAAAATAATACCAGAAAAAAACCTATGAGGGTTTTCATATATGTTTTTTTATTTAACAAATGATACTTTTAAACAAACTTTTATTTCATCTTATCGAGTACTTTGAATGTAATATCGAATTCTTTATCGCCATATATAAGATTATCATCGGTTTTATTAAACACAAAATTGATTTTCATTTCTTTAGCAACGACTTCAATTGTCTTCGTCATCTTTTCTATAAGGGGTTTTAATAGTTCCTGTTGCTTCTGGATTAATTCATTCTGTGCTTTTTGTTTATAAACGGTAAGCGCATCATCGAGTGTCTGCAGTTCTTTCTGCAAATCGGAAATTTCATCACTTAATTTTTTAATTTCCGCATCGCCTTTTACCTGTCCCGATTCGACCATTTTTTGTGCAGCCTCGTATTGTTTTTTAAACGCCTCTGCTTTCGATTTTAATTCGGCGTCTTTGGTTTGCAAAGTATCTGAATATAATTTTGCATAAGCCTGGTATTCGTCTTCCACTTTCTTATAATCAGGCATTTGTTTTATTATACCATCTTTGTCCACGTATCCGATTTTTAACTGAGAATATGAATTACAGGCGAATGCGAACAACATTACAACTATTGCAGCTAATATGAGCTTCAAGTTTTTCAAAAAATATATCTCCTTTTTGATTTTAAATTATAAATAAAAATTTTTAAAAACCTTTTCCAAACTGGAAGTGGAAAATAAATTTGGGTGATACCCTGTCTTCGATTAATCTGTCGAACCCGTAGCCGAAATCAAAACCAATAAGTCCTACAGCGGGTAAGTATAACCTTGTTCCAAAACCGACTGACCTCCTTAAATCAAACGGGTCAGTTTTATTTATATCAGCCCAAATGTTTCCCGCTTCGGCAAAAGCTAATAAATAAATCGGAAACGGGTCCATAGATAAAGGATATCTTAATTCAACTCCGTATTTAATGGCGACTTTTCCACCGAGAGGATTATAGGCCGCATCTTTAGGACCTATATTGCGGTCGTCATAACCTCTTAAGGCGATTGTGTTATAAGCTAAACCATTTCCTCCCATATAGAACAGTTCCGTTGGCGGAAGATATTTATCCACCTCAAACGGGTTGACAAAATAAAAATTAAAGTTTGAATATAAAATAAGCTTTTGATTTTTAATTACAGGAGTGTACGCTTCTGCTGTAAAAATATCTTTTATGAAATTAATATTACCCGGGAAAAACGGTCCGCCTGAAAGTTCGGTTGAATTCGATACTCTTGTACCGGTTTGCGGAAAGAGAGGGTCAAAAACAGTTGAACGGGTAATAGTCTGTTTTACGCTGAACTGATTTCTTAAGCCCGTCTGGTAGTATCCGCCTCCGTTAATTACATCTGTTCTCTGCACTTTTATCGCCCAATCACCTCTGAAATAATCATCGGGAAATTTAAACCGCCTTCCGAGATTCAATATTGCTCCTGTTTCCCTGATATCATATGTATAATTTGTTCTGGTATCGAAAAGGCTAAAACCTAATGAAGTGGGTGTATCATATAACCATGGTTCCTGGTAACCTATTGAAAACGTCCTGTAATTTCCTGCTTCCCCAAATTGCCAGTTGAAATTTAAAGACTGTCCGCCGCCGCCGGTAAATGGTTCCGAGATATCGAAATTATTGAAAGTCAATCCAAGAGAACCTGTTACGCCGAATGTTCCGCTGTATCCGACCGAAGCGTTAAACTGGTCGGAAGACCTCTCATTTACAATATATTTTAAATTGACGGTTGAATCGTTTTCGAGAGCAATATCCTGGTTTAGTTTTTCGGGATTAAAATAATTCAATGCATTTAATTGTTGCATACTTCTTTTAACATTTCCCCTGTTAAAATAATCTCCGGGTATGGTATACATTTCCCTTCTCATAACTTTATCTTTCGTCTTATCATTACCTTCGAAACTAATCATCCCAAGCCGGTATTGCCTGTTTTCGGTTATTTTTATTACAAGATTGATTTTATTAATATCGACAATTTGCTCATCCAGGTCCGAATTATAACCCAGGTAACCGTTATCGAGATACAGGGAACTTATGTCGCTTTCTGATTCGTTATCTGTTCCGTATAAGTTTTTTTGTAATTTTTTAAAATTATAAACGTCACCTTTATGCATATCAAGACGACTTAACAGCAAACTATCGGGATATATTTTGTTTCCCTCGACTTTTACACTGTTTATAAAAAACTGTTTTCCCTCGTCTACTTTTATTTTAATGAACATATCTTCTTTATCAGGTGATACATTCAGTTCGGTCCCTTTTATTTCGGCATCTTTATACCCTTTTTCTTTATAATAATATACTATTAATTTTTTATCGTCTTCAAATTTATTTTTATCAAATGTAGCACCATCCCAGAATTTCCACCATACTTTTTCAGAAGTATTATCCATAGCTTTTTTTAGCTCTTTGGATTTTACATGCCTGTTGCCGACAAAGTCAATACTCCTGACCGTTAGTTTATGTCCTTCTTTTATTTTAATCCTGATTCTCGTTTCATTGCTGGCGGAAATAAATTTATCCACATTAACTTCAGCGAGGGAATAACCTTCTTCTATGTAATATCTTGTAAGATTATATTCGATATCTTTTAATTTTTGGTCTGAAACCACCTGACCTGAAACGAGACCGATTTTATCCTTTAAATCGCTTTCCGAGTATTTGTCGTTTCCTACAATTTCCACTTTCTCGATTCTCGGTAATTCTTTCACTGAAATTACGATATAAACTTCTTTGCCGAATTTTTTATCGACATAAATTTCTATGTTCGAAAAAAGACTGAGATTCCACAATTTCCTTATAGCATCACGCGTTTCATCCGATGGTATCGAAATTTCCTGGTTCTCTTTTAAACCCGAATAACTGATAATTGTTCTTGCATCATATAACTTATTTCCAATAACACTCAGGCTTACTATTTTGTACGTTGTAGGTCCTTCATTTTGAGAATAAATATTTTTATCCGCTATGAATAAAAACACAAGTAACGTTAATGAAAAATATAATACGTTCTTTGGGATTAGCTTCATTTTATAATACAAAATACTTGTTTTATTTTTAAATTTAATTTTTGTTTAATTGCTCGCTGACCAGTCCGAATCTTCTTTCTCTTTTCTGATATTCCCTGATAGCTTTATAATAATCGCTTCTCCTGAATTCAGGCCAGTATTTTTGCTCGATATAAATTTCAGAATAGGCGCATTGCC
This sequence comes from Ignavibacteriota bacterium, assembly GCA_003135995.1. Taxonomy (GTDB): domain Bacteria; phylum Bacteroidota; class Ignavibacteria; order Tepidaquicellales; family Tepidaquicellaceae; genus FEN-1257. Next base: position 10,517 of record PNBM01000089.1, read on the forward strand.
ATAATAAAAAGTTGCTTATACGAAATTCTCCCCCCGTTCTGATTAATAAATCAGGGTCGGGAATATTTCCCGTTGCAAGATACCGGGAGAATTTTTTGTCATCGATATTATTTAATTCTATTTTAGATTGTTTGAAATCCACACATATTTTTTTTACTGCATTTAATATATCCCATCTCCCGCTGTAACTTAAAGCGAGATTTAATGTCATCAATTTGTTGTCTTTTGTCTTTTCCATCGCATCATATAATTCTTTCCTAACCTTTTCAGGCAGTGTCATCAAATCACCTGTAGCGATTAATCTTACATTGTTTTCGTGTAACCTGTCGGTTTCATCCCGTAACGCTTTAATTAATAATTTCATTAAAATGGTTACCTCGGNNATTTTCACCAGAAGGTCCATGAGAAAAGAAACTTCTATTTTCGGACGCTGCCAGTTCTCGGTGGAAAAAGTATAAAGAGTTAAATATTTAATTCCTAATTGTCCTGACGCTTCGACAATATCACGCACGGAATTCACACCTTCACGGTGTCCGAATATTCTTGTTTTTCCTAAAAACTTTGCCCATCGTCCGTTGCCGTCCATAATAATTGCAACATGTCCGGGTATTTCCCCTGAATCTTTTAACTTATCCTGTATTGCTTTATCTTTTTTCTCCGGTATGTTCAATATTGTAATTATTTTAATTTTTTATTATCCAATTTTCATTGCTTCCCTTACTTCTGACATAGTTTGCCTTGCTATTGTCCGTGCCCTGTTTTCGCCATCAATCAGGATATCTAAAATATTATTTTTATTATTTTCTAATATCTCCCTTTTTTCTCTTATAGGTGCAAAGTAATCGCTGATTTTTTTGGATATATTCATTTTACAATCGAAACAGCCTAAAGTTCCTTCGGAACATCCTTTTCTCACTTCAGGCACTTCAGCAGGATTGAATTTATTATGATACGTGTAAACAAGGCATATATCGGGATTTCCTTTATCACCTTTTCTTAATTTATTCGGGTCGGTGAATGCTTTTTTCATTTTTGCTTTTATGATTTCTTCATTATCTGAAATCAAAATTGTATTATCGAGAGATTTGCTCATCTTGGCTTTTCCGTCTAAGCCGGGAAGTCTCGCGAACTTTGTAATTTTCGGTTCGGGAATGGGAAAAATTTGTCTGCCGTCCGGCATCGGAAATTTTTCATTAAAAACACCCGCAATCTGTCTCGTGATTTCTACGTGCGGCACCTGGTCTTCCCCGACAGGAACCATATTGCCTTTATATAATAAAATATCTGCCGCCTGTAAAACAGGATACCCGAGATGTCCGTAAATTATCGAACTGATATTCATATCCTTGATTTGCTCTTTTAGCGTCGGATTTCTTTCCAAACGCGCTTTAGTAATCAGCATAGAAAAAATCAAAAATAATTCCGTATGTTCTTTTATTTTCGACTGCCTGAAAATCGGAGATTTAACAGGGTCAATTCCGCTCGCAATCCAGTCAATTGCCATGTCTATGGAATCATCGAAAATATTTGATGTATCGAGATTCGTAGTCAGAGTATGATAATCGGCTATTAAATGATAATTCTGGTAATCGTTTTGTAAAGTAACCCAGTTCTCGAGTGCTCCGACATAGTGTCCGATGTGAAGTTTACCTGTAGGTCTCATTCCTGATAATATAATCTTTTTGCTATCCTGCATTAATTAAATTATTTTTTATAATTCTCTTTACGTTCTTACTTTTATTTTTTCTTTCCTAATTATTTTTAAGCTCGTCTTTGTGTTCTTGCTTTTATCTTTTTCTTTACTTTCCTAATTATTTAAAGCTCTTCTTTGCGTACTTTCTTTTATCTCTTCTTTGCGTTCTTTGCGTTTAATTTTTTTTTATAATTATTTTACATTTATTTGATTTTTCCAACTAACTACTAACTACTAACTATTTCGAACTATCTATCTTAATTCTATAAATTTTTTCCCCGTCTTTTACCATTCCGAATTTTTCCCGTGCTACTTTCTCTATTTTTTTATCTGATGTGTTCAGTTCGTTTATCTCCTTTTGTAATTCTTCACCATTTTTAATTTCCGTCTGCAATTGCTGTTCGAGTTGTTTCTTTTCGTTATTTAATCTTAATCTTGTCAGCAATCCTTTACTTCCGAATATGGAAATCGTTATCTGAATTAAAATAAGAATAATTAATAAGAACGATATTTTATTATACTTAAAATACCTGGCTGCTATTCTTAAAATACTTTCTTTTTTCTCCGTTTCTCCGTTTATCATTTTTCGTATTTCTTCAATGATAATTTGATAATGTCTTCAATTAAATCTGAAAAGCCAATGTTTAAAGCCTTTGCGGCTTTTGGTACCAATGACAGTTCAGTCATCCCGGGTAAAGTATTCACCTCGAGACAGTACAATTTCTCATCTTCACTTAAAATAAAATCCACTCTTGAATATACTTTGCACCCTAAAGCTTTATGTGCGGATAATCCCATACTCAAGGCTTCTTTCGTAATTTCTTCGCTGATTTCAGCAGGACAAACATATTCCGTCATTCCTTTTGTGTACTTATGTGCGTAATCATAAAATCCGTTCTTGGGCTTTATTTCCACTACCGGGTACGCTTTTTCACCTACTACCGAAACCGTAAGCTCACGTCCTTTGATATATTTCTCAAGCATAAGTTTATCTGTATACTGCAAAGCAAGAGCAATAGCATCGTCATATTCTGCTTTTTCCTTTACGATTGTCAATCCCACCGTACTGCCTTCATCGTTTGGTTTCACAACGAAAGGGATTCCTAATTTTTCAATAACTTTATCATAGGAAGGTACAGAATTTTTCGAAGCTACCATCCATTCAGCGGTCCTGATTCCGTTATAAACAAATATAATTTTGGAATAATCTTTATCCAATGCAATTGCGGATGAAAAAACATCAGTCCCCGTATACTTAATTCCTCTCATTTCAAAAATAGTCTGTATTTTACCGTCTTCCGCATATTTTCCGTGCAATCCTAAAAATGCAATATCTACATCATCGAACTGCTTTGAATTAATACAGGATATAACATTCCTTGCCGATTCTTTTTTTAATTTGTCCAGAGATTCAAGAGTAGGATATTCCTTCGTAATTAATTTTTGAAATATAATATCCTCGCTGATTTCCTCTTCACCGTAAATCGGGTCAATTACTTTTACATTATGTCCTTTTTCGCGCAGGGCTTTTAAAATTCCCCGACCCGAAGCTAAAGAAACTTCGCGTTCCGAAGAGAGTCCTCCGACTATAAGCGCTATGTTCATTTTGTTATGCAAATCAATTAATATAGCTATTT
>PNBM01000229.1 GCA_003135995.1 Ignavibacteriota bacterium
AGAAAATGATGTTGATTAAGTAAATATTATTTTTTAGTAGATATTAAGCCCTGTGATTTAAATATCGCAGGGCTTTTTTTTGGGATTTTAAATATAAATATTTCATTGATACCGGAATAATTTTGTTATTGATTCCATTTAATATTTGTAACTCTATTCTGTAAGCTTTAGTATACAAATATGACTTAAAAATAGAATTTCTTTTTGTTAAATTTATAAAGATAAGTATCTATTTTGATAATATGATAAAAGATATTAATTATATTAAATTGACTGAAGAGGAATATTTACTTGTCGAAAGAGGATGGGGTAAGGATGTTGCAGAAAATACTGTTATACAGAGATTTATATATGATTCCGATGATATGGAAGTAACAGGATTTGCAGCTTATCCCAAACAAATTGATGGTAAACTGCCCGTAATAATATGGAATCGGGGTGGAGATAATAAATCAGGACTAATAGATAATTTTCTTGNNAAACTGGGGTTATTTGGTATTAGCTTCACAATATAGAAATGATGATGAATTTGGCGGGTCGGATATAAATGATGTTATCAATTTAATTGACCTCGCTGATGATTTTGATTTTTGTGATTCAGATAAATTAGGAATGGAAGGCTGGAGCAGGGGCGGGATGATGACTTATCTGGCGCTGACTCTTACCGACAAAATCAGATGTGCGGTTATAATTTCCGGAATTGCTGATTTGCAAAGAAATTCGAAATCTATCAATATTTTTTCAAATAAATTACTTGAAAAAATCAATTCAAAAGACGAAATTAAAGTAAATGAACAATTAATAAAAAGGTCTGCAGTTCATTTTGTAAATAATATTAGTAAAAATACTTCTGTTCTTTTAATTCACGGTACAAATGACAAAAAAGTATCATATCTCGATTCTAAGGAAATGTATGAGAAACTAAGATTTTACAATCAAAAAGGGAAATATGAATTAAAATTAATTAATGGCGGTGACCATTACTTAAAAGATTCAAAAAAAGAAATTTCACTGATGAGGAAAAATTGGTATGATTCGTTTTTGAAATTATAAAGTTTAATGTTATGTTTTATTAAAGAAAGCATTTTATCTTTATAATTTAACGTTATGTACGAAAATATTTTAGTGTATCCTATGAGGGAAGAAGTGATTCGATTAGGATTTAAGGAATTAAAATCTCCCCGGGATGTTAAAGAGTTGATGAATAGCAGGGAAAGTATATTTATTTTTGTTAATTCTGTTTGCGGCTGTGCTGCGAGCAAAGCAAGACCGGGATTAGCGATTGCAATTAAATGGGCTATAAATAATTCGAAATTACCGGATAAATTATATACTGTTTTTGCAGGAGTGGATACAGATTCGGTGAATGAATTAAGGAAACATTTTAAAGATTATCCTCCATCTTCTCCGCAAATGGGATTAATGAAAAATGGCGAGTTAATCTCATTAATTCAGCGGGATGAAATTGAGAATAAAGATGCAGATTCTGTAGCGCAAAAGATTATTAGGGTTTTCGATAAATATTGTTAGTAAAATCATTTTTATTATTATTTAGAAACAACAAATAAAATGGATAGTAATTTTTCTCAAAGAGTGCAGGAAGTTATAAGATTAAGTCGTGAGGAAGCTTTAAGGCTCGGACACGATTATATAGGTACCGAACATCTTCTTTTAGGAATTATCAGGGAAGGTGAAGGGCTTGCAATTAATATATTCAGGAATATCGGAGTTGATCCCCAAAAGATTAAAAAGACAATTGAAGAAACTGTAAAGCAAGCCGGCGGAACATTAACGGTTGGAAATATACCGTTGACCAAACAAGCTGAAAAAGTTTTAAAAATCACATATCTCGAAGCAAAACTTTTTAAATCAGATGTGATTGGTACGGAACATCTGTTATTATCAATTCTGAGGGAAGATGATAATCTTGCCGCCCAGATATTAAGACAATTTAATATTACGTATGACATTGTAAAAACTGAACTTGTTAATATTTTGACGGGCAAGCAAAGCTCGATGCAGACATCTCAGAAACCCCAGGCTGAAAAGAAAAATGATAAATCAAAAACTCCGGTTCTTGATAATTTTGGAAGAGACCTTACAAAACTCGCTTCTGAAGATAAACTTGACCCGATAGTCGGCAGGGAGAAAGAAATTGAACGGGTCGCGCAGGTATTAAGCAGAAGAAAGAAAAATAACCCGGTACTGATTGGTGAACCGGGAGTTGGTAAGACTGCGATTGCGGAAGGACTTGCCACCAGAATTATTAATAAAAATGTTTCAAGAATCTTACATAATAAAAGAGTAGTTACGCTTGACCTTGCGGCATTGGTCGCGGGTACAAAATACCGTGGTCAATTCGAAGAAAGAATGAAAGCTGTAATGAACGAACTCGAAAAATCCAAAGATGTTATATTATTTATCGATGAATTACACACGATTGTTGGTGCGGGTGGTGCAAGCGGTTCGCTCGATGCCTCGAATATTTTTAAACCGGCACTCGCAAGGGGAGATTTGCAATGCATCGGAGCAACAACTTTAAATGAATACAGGCAGTTCATCGAAAAAGATGGTGCACTGGACAGGCGTTTTCAAAAAATAATGGTTGACCCGACCAACGTAGAAGAAACAATCCAGATTCTGAAAAACATTAAAAGCAAATATGAAGAACATCACCAGGTAAGATATTCCGATAAAGGAATCGAAGAAGCTGTCAGGTTAAGTGACAGGTATATTACCGATAGATTTTTACCTGATAAAGCAATCGATGTTCTCGATGAAGCAGGAGCGAGAGTGCATTTAGCACACATAACCGTTCCCGAAGATATTGTTAAGCTGGAAGCGGATATTGAAAATGTAAGAGTTGAAAAAGTACAGGTTGTTAAAAATCAGAATTATGAAGAAGCCGCAAAACTTCGTGATAATGAAAAGAAATTATTATCGGATTTAGAGCAGGCAAAATTCAATTGGGATTTGCAATCTCAAAGTACTTTTTATGAAGTATCCGAGCAGGACGTAGCGGATGTAGTTGCCATGATGACGGGAATTCCCGTAAATAAAATTGCTGAAGCTGAATCATCGAAACTGGTTAAGATGGAAGATTATCTTAAGAAAAATATTATCGGTCAGGATGATGCTATAGAAAAAATTTCCAGGTCTATTCGCCGTGCACGCGCAGGATTAAAAGACCCGAACAGACCAATAGGTTCATTTGTATTTTTAGGTCCGACAGGTGTAGGAAAAACCGAACTTGCAAAACAACTTGCAAGATTTTTATTCGATTCGGACGACGCATTGATTCGTATAGATATGAGCGAATATATGGAAAAATTTAATGTGTCGAGACTCGTCGGAGCTCCTCCGGGATATGTTGGTTACGAAGAAGGCGGACAGCTTACCGAAAAAGTTCGGAGAAAACCATACAGTGTAGTTCTACTCGATGAAGTCGAAAAAGCTCACCCGGACACATTTAATGTTTTATTGCAGGTACTCGATGACGGATTGCTTACCGATAGTCTTGGAAGAAGAGTAGATTTTAAAAATACTATACTCATAATGACGTCGAACATCGGTACAAAGGATATTAAGCTCGATAAAGTACTCGGATTCGGTGACCTTAAAGATGAAACAAAATATGATAAAATGAAATCATCAATCGATGATGCCGTAAAAAGAGTTTTCTCACCGGAGTTTTTAAATCGTATTGATGACTTTATAGTATTCAAACAACTTGAAAGAGAAAGTATTCTCAAGATTGTGGATATAGCCATTCACAGATTGCTTGACAGATTAAAAATTCAGAATATTTCTATCGAAGTATCCAAATCAGCGAAGGAATTTTTATCCGATAAGGGATTTGATTTGAATTATGGTGCACGTCCCTTGAGAAGAGCAATTCAAAGATTTGTAGAAGACCCTTTAAGCGAAGAAATTCTTAAAGGTAACATAAAAGAAAATAGTAAAATCCGAATTAAATATAAGAAAGGCACGGAAGAATTAAGTTTTGAAGATGTAACAAAATCAAATTTATCAGAACGAGATTCATCCGAAGATATAGTTGAAGAACCAAAAGAAAAAAAAGGATAAAATTATTTGATGAAGAATACAGGACCGTTTAACGCTTACATAAGCGCAGTCGGGCATTACTTTCCCGAAAAAGTAATATCCAACCAATTTTATGTTAACTACCTCGATACGACAGATGAATGGATTCGAACAAGAACAGGAATTGCCGAGCGGAGATTTGCTGAAGCTGACCAGCCAACATCATTCATGGCAGTTAAAGCCGCTCAAATGGCACTTGAAAACAGAGGGATGACTCCCGATGAAATCGAATTAATCATCGTCGCAACTGTAAGTCCTGATATGATTTACCCATCTACAGCCTGCATTGTTCAGGATAAGCTCGGTGCAAAAAATTGCTGGGGATACGACATCCTTGCTGCCTGTTCAGGGTTCATTTTTGCTCTTACAACTGCGGTGCAATTTATACAAACCGGCGTTCATAAAAATGTTATGGTCATTGGTGCGGATAAAATGTCTATGATGGTTGATATGCAGGACCGTAATACTTGCCTTCTTTTCGGCGATGCTGCGGCAGCTGTTATTATAGAAGCTACGGATGATAAAAATTCCGGGTTTTTAGATAATATAATGCATATAGACGGGTCAGGTGCAAAATTTTTATATCAGCCGGGCGGCGGTAGTTTAAATCCGACAACTTTTGAGACCGTAGAAAAGAGAATGCATTTTGTACATCAGTCCGGTCAGAATGTGTTCAAAGAAGCAGTAAAAGGTATGGCGGATGTTTCGGTAGAAATAATGAAACGAAATAATCTAAGTTCGGATGACATTGCTTATCTGGTTCCGCATCAGGCAAATTTAAGAATCATTCAGGCAACCGCAGACAGGATGGGTGTTTCTATTGATAAGGTTATGGTTAATATTCATAAATACGGAAACACGACTTCTGCTACAATCCCTTCCTGTATTTCCGAATACTGGCAGGCAGGGAAAATAAAAAAAGGTGATAATCTTATTCTGACAAGTTTCGGAGCAGGATACACCTGGGGTTCGATATTATTAAAATGGGCAATTTAATTATCTTAAATAATATCATTATTGCCAGGATGTGATACTTTTTGCCTGTAATTGAATATGTGTTTTTTCCTTAACGGAATTTTTTAACAATTTTTTCGCTTGTAATTTTAGGCTAATAATTTTTTAAATACAGGTATTGTGCTTCTTAATAAATTCAGCAATACCTTTTTATATATAAAAAGATGAACATAAAAGCACCCGCTAAAATAAATTTAGGTTTAAAGATAATTAATAAAAGAACGGATGGGTTTCACAACCTTGAAACAATTTTTTATCCTATAAAACTTGCAGATGAAATATCATTTGAAATATCCGAGTCAAATAAAAACAATAATTCCGTTTTTTTTAATTCCGATAACAAATTTATTCCTCACGACAGGAACAATATATGCTTTAAGGTTATTGAAATATTCTTTAAAACATTTCACATAACCAATTTTTATAACATAAAAATATTTTTACGTAAAAATATACCTGTCGGCGGCGGACTCGGCGGCGGGAGTTCTGATGCCGCAGCAATTTTAAAATACCTGATAAGTTATTTTAAAATTGATATTACGAAATCGAAAAAAGAAATTTTAAATATTGCATTATCCGTAGGGAGCGATGTTCCTTTCTTCTTAATACATAAACCGTGTTTTGCTTCAGGCAGGGGAGAGAATCTGAGTATATTAAAAGATTTCAGCCTTGAAACTTATGATATAATTCTTGTAAATCCGAATCTTCATATTTCAACCAAGTCGGCTTTCGAAGGATTAAATTTTTCGGAAGAAGAAATGCGTCATTATGATTTGAAAAATGTAACTGTGTTCGATAAATCAACCATACCGCTGCTTGTAAATGATTTTGAAATTAATGTTTTTAATAAAAATCCGGAACTTGAAATTATAAAGAAAGAATTAATTGACTTCGGTGCATTATTCGCATCATTAAGCGGAAGCGGAGCCACAATGTTCGGAATTTTTGAAAAGGGCGGTGTAGCAGAAACTGCATTTAATTATTACAAATCAAAAAATTATTTCACGTTTATATCCTGAATAATTTTCTCTGCTCAGCATTATCTCTGCTCTTCTCCGTGCCTACGTGGTAAAAGCTCTTATTTATTTTTTATCCCGACAAGTCGGGATGCAAAGAGCGCATTTTTTATTTTTTATTATTTGAAGTGTCATCCCCGAATGTGCGT
>PNBM01000262.1 GCA_003135995.1 Ignavibacteriota bacterium
TTGATAATAGGACCAAGCATCTGGGAAGTTACTGTCAGTAACCTGAAAGCATTTACTTTTCCATAACCCATCTCAGATGTCCAGGTATTACCAAGAACTGAAAGAGGTCCGGAACTTGTATATGAATAAGAGCCAACTTTATCGGCAGTCCTGCATAATCTAACTCTTACAGTATCCCATCTTTGATTCGAATCAAGAGAAAGGCATAATGCACAAACTCCGGCGGTATTTGGTGTTGCACTGGATGTACCATTAAACGTACTATCGTAATTTGTAAGTGTATATCCATTGCTTCCCATTCTGTCAGTTGCATATACTTTTACGCATGGTGAAACTATATGTAGACCAGTGCCGTAATCTGCACCCCACCACGTTTCGCCATCACAGCTTGTTGTGGATTTTCTTTGNNTAGATGGCCAGGTTAATGCACCATTATTATTACCGGATGCAAAACAGAAAACAGTCCCTTTTCCTGCTCTTCCTAAATTTGTGCCATCCTGAATCGCCTGGTCAGCTGCGGAGACCGGACTGCCGCCTCCCCAGGAATTACTTGAAATCCATTCACCCTGTGTATATGAATAAATTAAACCATTTGTTAAAGCTGTTGTGGTCGTGCTGCCCGCTGAATTAAATATTTTTATTCCAATTAATTTACAATTTGGCGCAATACCGGAAATTCCCATATTATTATTACCTACTGCAGCAACAATTCCACCGGTACACGTTCCATGATTCATATCGTCAGTTTGCAACGGGTGCCCGTTAATGAAATCATATCCTAAAGAATTTATTATATTTGCTCTGATATCTTCGTGTGTCGTGTCTATTCCGCTGTCAACCATACCTATTATACATTTGTTTGTTCCTAATGTATAATTCCAGGCGCTGTCAACTCTCATATCACATCCGGCAGTGCCGCTTATACCTTCCGGGATATTATTGCCTGTGTTCTTTATAGACCATTGCCTCGGATAAAACACATCGTTCGGAGTGTAACAAAGCAGTCCCGAATAATAGAAATTTGGCTCAGCCCAATTTACGAGTCCCGTATTATATACTTCGTTAGCAACATCGATTGAGAACATTCCTGCATCCTTAGATACTTTCAGGACATAAGAAGTTCCACCTGTAAGGTTCAATGACTGAACGACCGTCAAATTTTTACTTTTAAGGTAATCGTTTATTTTGTTTTCAGAAACACTCGGTTTAAACTGAACAAGAATTTCATCGATTAATCCCTGCAAGACTTTATTTCCGCTTCCGTCAACAGGTGAATATACGGGCGATGAATAATCTATTTGCGGATTCTGATTCAATTCTTTTATCAGATTATCAATACCGGAAGCTGTAACCGGTACCAATAAATCTATGAATTGCATTTTTTCGTTTGCATCCATCTTAGTTACTGAAGCAATCTGAGGATATTTGTTAAGAGTGGTTCTTAATTCATCTGTCGTAAGAGTTTGTTTTGTTTTAATGAATATTTTATCCATTCTTAAATTCAAATACATCGGCTTGTCTTTGTAATAATAATAATTCGTAAGCGAATTATTATTAAAAATAAAACCTGCTAATGAAATTATTCCAATTAACAGGGAAAATGTTAAGAAAATTTTTAATTTCTTTGTGGAAAATAACTTTAGATTCATTTTATCTCCATAATTTTTAATTTTTAAAAAAATATTGAATTGGAAAAATTAAATAATAATTTAATTTGTTATAAATAATTTTCTATTTTACATAACCGTGTTTAATAATTTTGGTTGTTGTATAATAAAAAAGTGTTTACAGGTTTTAACCTGTTAAGATATAAAACATTTGTGGAGATAAATTAGAAGTGCTTACTGATTGAACTATATCATAAAAAAATTAATTTCTATTCACTTAGCCTCCTTGATTTTTTAAATTTAAAAAATTTTGTTCTGATAAAATCAAATAATAATTAATAATTTTATCATTTTTTAAAAACGAATTTAATAATTTCGAGTATTACATTAAAAAATATTTAACGGTTTTAACCTGTTAAAGAATAATACATCCGTGGAGAAATACAGAAGTGCTATATAATTGAACTCTTAAAAATAATTTACGAAATTAATCGAAAAATTATATGTGTAAATATAAAATATTATTTTTCAAATATCAACGGTAAATATTTAATAAAATTTCTTTTATTTCTGATATAAAAAAAGCCTTTCAACTTTACGCTGAAAGGCTTCGATGAGAATTGATTATGAAATAAAGTTACTTGATTAACATCATTTTCTTGACATCCGAGAAACTATTAGAAACGAGTTTGTAAAAATAAACACCGCTTGAAAATTCCGAGGCATCGAATTCTACCGAATACCTTCCGGGTGTTCTGATTTCATTTACAAGTGATTTAATTTCTCTTCCGAGAACATCATATATTTTAATTGATACAAGACCCTGTTTCGGAATAGCAAAATTTATCTTAGTAACCGGGTTAAACGGATTAGGGTAATTTTGACTAAGTTCATATTGAATTGGTATTGTTCCGGAGTGGCTTAATCCCGTAACAGTACTGTTGCCTGTAATAATGCTATCTATAAAGAGATTATTTCCAAATCCGCTGACACAATTAAACCTTACAACATTTGTACCCGTTGGAAGCGGGTAAGCTCTTGTTATCCAGTCACCTGCATTTGGTGTGTATATAGAAGTTGAACTTATTGTTGACATACAATACGGCTGACCGAAATTCGTACTGCTGTACATGGTAATTACATTTGTAAATGTTGTTCCGCCATTTGTTGATGATTCAACTTTCATCGTATCTATACTGGTCGCATTATAGTATGCATGAGCCCTGTCGAATCTCAGAGAATCCCCCGGATTTGTCGGGTCAAAAGTAAACGTAACTAAAGATGCCTGAACACCACTCGTTGCACTCCAGAAATCAAATTTTGCACTGCCAACGCCAATTCCGTAACTGCTTGGGGTTTCACGTGTCCAATCTGCAGCTCCGGCTCCGACTACAGTCCATCCGTTTGGCGGGAATACAGGATTAGTAAATCCTTCAGCAAGTCTGAGCGGCGTTATCAGGAACGAATTATATCCTGTTGCCGGAAAACTGGCAATATTATGATTGCTTGAAATATCTACTGCTTTAATTACATAATAAATATGGTCTCCGATAACCACATCAGAATTTATAGAATTAAACACCGCGGAATATGTACTTCCCGAGGTGTTAATCAGTTTGAATTCTTTAATTACAGTCGGCGTATTTTTATACCATAACACCCATGAACTATCTACACCTAAATTATCGGTAACTGTTGCTGTAACAGAAATTGGCCAAATAGCTTTTGGAGTTGGACCAATAGGTGTGTGTGTTATTGTAGGTGGAACCGTATCAGCTGAAGCTGAAAATGAATAATATGCAGCAGGCGCACCTGCGGGAGCCGTTGCAGTTCTGCTTAAAGAATCCGTTGTTGTAAGATAATAATTATATGTGCCTGCACCAGATAAAGTGATATTTCCTGTCCAGTTGTTTCCTCCGGAATTCGTCAATTGAACAAGTGTAAATGTAGTACTGTTTTTCGCATAATACAAACGCGTTAAAGCCGGATTTATTCCTGAACCCGCAGGAGAAATTACGCAATTTACAGCTCTTGTACCGGTAGTTTGTTCCGTATTTCCAAGTGGAGTAT
>PNBM01000198.1 GCA_003135995.1 Ignavibacteriota bacterium
GATTGGGAAGGAGCTCTTTGGTAAAAGTAATACATTATAAAATTTAAAAATATAAATTATGAAAATCATAAAATTTCTATTCCCGTTTTTTATTGTATTATTACTAGTAGGAAAATCCTATTCGGACGATTTCTCCGATGCAATGCTCAAAGCGAAATCAAATTTAAAAAAAGCTACCAATACTTACGACGAAAAAGCACTTCTCAAAGTACGTGCTGAATTTGAAAGAATCCTTCAGTTGAAAAAAGACCAGTGGCTCGTTTNNCGGAGAAGCTTATGTTTTACAACTCGCTCTGACATTCAGCAGATGGATGTACGAGCAGGACAAAATGACCGAAATTATAGCAGCCTCCACTCAAGCCGATGCAACCGCGAAAAAACTCGACCCCGATAATCCGAGATATCATTTGATAAACGGGACTTCGATGTTGTATACTCCTGAAATGTTCGGTGGCGGTGTAGATAAAGCTCTGAAAGAATTTGACAAATCATACGAATTATTTAAAACCAGAAAAGAAAAAGAAGAGTATTATCCCGATTGGGGAAAAGATTTAATTTGCGGATATCTTGCACTGGCATATATTAAACGCGGTGATGACGGAGATTTGGCAAAAGCAAAGAATTACATAGATGAAGGACTGAAAGTCAATCCTGATTGCGGATTTATTAAATCTTATGTACAAAAGCAGTACGACGATAAATCGAAGTAAAATGAAATTTTTTAAGCTTTTACTTTATAAACTTTATAACTTTATAAATTATGATTCTTTGAACGAAATTTCTCTATATTATTTGTTCAAATACTTCATCACTGTAGGTGCAACCTGCTTTGGCGGTCCGCTCGCTATTATTGACAGGATACGTTACGACCTCGTACTGAAAAGAAATTTATTTACAGCCGATGAATTCAAAGATATATTCGGATATTCTCAAATTGCTCCCGGACCTCTTGCATTCCAGATCTCGGTTTATACGGGTTATTTTAAAAAAGGATTTTGGGGCGCTATGGTCAGCGGGTTTGCTCTTGTATTACCTTCTTATCTGTTAGTCCNNAAACGACAAAACATCAGTGTCGGATGAATTACTGGAAGTATTTTATAAAGAATATAAAGATATCAATTATATCAGGTATGCTCTATATGGTCTGAGTCCTGTAATAATTGCTATCATAGTAAAATCAGGATACAGATTAAGCAGGACAATATTCCAAAAAGATGTATTTCTTTACATACTTTTTTTTACGTCAATTTTCTTTACGATATATCTTAAAGCCCCTATAATTTATCTCATACTCGGCGAAGCAGTCGTTGCTCTTATATATTATTTTATTAAAGAAAAAAAAATCAATAAAAATATAACTTCGGTTTTATCTTTTTTTCCATTCGCATTATTACTTTTGCTCACAACCTTTCAAAAATTTATTTTTTTGATATACTATGATATAAATTATTTCAAAATATATACGAATGAAAAGTTAGTTCAGATGGCACTCCTTTTTTTGAAAGTAGGTTCGCTTACTTACGGCAGCGGATTTGTTATCGTTGGCGTGTTAAGACAGGAAGTCGTCGAAAATCTGCATTGGCTGAACGCTAAAGAGTTTATTGACGGAATTGCTTTCGGGCAAATTACTCCCGGACCGGTTGTCATTACTTCAACATTCATAGGTTATATGACGAGCGGGCTCATCGGTTCTCTTGTCGCAACCACCTGTATTTTTCTTCCGACATTTATTTTTGTAGTCATCATTGCAACTCATATAAATAAATTTAAAGATAATTTTTATTTAAAATCACTTATCAAAGGTGCAAACGCAGCTGCACTCGGTGCAATTCTATCAACCGCATTTTTACTTTCTAAAGATGCTATACTCGATGTTCCGACATTAATTTTATTCATTGCATCTGCATCAATCCTGATTTCAACTAAATTTAAAGAATATTATTTAATAATAATCTCCGCCGCCGCCGGAATTTTAATAAAAATGATATTATAATCCTTCTCTTCTTTTAAAAAGTCCCCTCTATCAAGAGGGGATTTAGGGGTGTGTGATCTTCGTTTTTCATTCAACTTTTCACCATCTCACAATTTCACTATTTAAATTCGCTCTTCTTTGTGTATCTCTGTGCTATCTCAGTGTTTCTCTGTGTTAATGCTCTTATTTCGCTTTTTCTCTATTTCGTCATTTTTTTGTTAATATCATTAAACTTCTCTCTTGTTTTTTCTGTCTATTATTTAGAAATTATATTGGAACTTTTACCCCTGACAAGGGTATAAATTTATAAAGAATAATTATATGAAAAATATCTTTTTACTATTTTTAATCTCTGCATATTTAATAATCCCGTTTAAAGTAAATTCTCAAATAAAAGAAAACGATTTCTACATCGGCATCGGCACTTCATTATCCTCTTACATAGGCGGCGATTTCGGAAGCACCTTTGCAATCAGATACTGGAATAATTACAATAACGATTATTATGATAATTATTACGACAGACATTATCATTATAATAATTATAACGACGGAATGTTAAGCCCGTTACAGATTGATATAGCGCTCGGCACAAACGTATCAAAAAACATTGCTTTCCAGCTTGAAAGTTCTTTCATCTGGCATTTAAACGGAAGAATCGACCCGCAATATGAAACCGGTACATTAAGTAATAAACTTGATTACATCGACCGCTATGACAACTCAACATTACTTGCTATACCAATTATTGCTTCCGTAAAAGTTTATCCGTTCGGTAGAAATATTGCTTCGTTTTATATAAGCGGAGGTTATGGTATTCAATATACAAAAGAAAGTGTTGACCGTATAAGGGAGGTTTATGATTATTCCTACAGTGGCTATTATGGAAATTCAACACTTTATGATTATACGCTTGCGAATTATTGGGATGCAAGATGGTTTCACGGATTCAAAACTGCAATGGGGCTTACATATCAATTAAATGAAAAAGTATCGGGCGAGGTTGAACTAAGATTTACGAATTTCTATCCTTCAGAAAGAATAAATAACAGCCCGTTAACAATGTACCGAACCCCAAATCTCGGAAACATCGCATTATCTACAAAAATATACTTTGGGATGTAGTATTTTGAATATTTCGAATTAAACATTCGGAATATTCCGGAACGTAATCGAACAAAACCGGTACAAAATCGATACAATATTAAAAGTATATTGTAACAGAAGATTACAAGCTGAATTTTGCTCTTAACATTAAAAAATAATCTGTGAAAATCCTCCAAATCTGTGTAATCAGTGTGCAATTCTCACATTTAATATTGAGTTTTGAATGGATTTTCGCTCCAGAGCCTGAATGCTTTTATCGCTTCATCTCTTAAGATTTGTACGGTTTTTATTTTTCTTTTATCAAGCGGCTTTGCAATTTCCTTATAAATATGGTCGTCACGGAATTTTATCTTTCCTGCATCACGCCTCGAATTTGCAAAATATATTTTCTTAATGTTTGCCCAGTAAATCGCGGACAGGCACATCGGACATGGTTCACAGCTTGTATAAATTTCGCAATCTTTTAAATCAAAAGTTTTTAATTTTTTCGATGCCGTCCTGATTGCTTCAATTTCTGCATGAGCAGTCGGATCGTTTTTAATGGTTACCTTGTTCGTTCCGCCCGATATTATTTTTCCGTTCTTTACAATAACCGCACCGAACGGTCCTCCGCCAAGCTTAATATTATTTATGGAAAGCTCTATAGCCCGGTGCATATAACCTTTCTGTTTATCTTCCATATCTTAAATAATGAAAAGGTGAAATAGTGAAATAGTGAAAAAAATAAATAAAATATTAGTTGTCGCAAAAAAGCACACTTCAATCTTACAGTCGGTTACTGATATTAATTATTGCTAAAAAGAGAATGTTTTCTACTGTTGCGGCTTATTAATTTTCTCTTTTTGATCCCTGTAAACTTTTTTATCGTGAATGGCTAAAGCCTTATCGATAGAGGTATTCGCTTTGTCGATATCCTTCATTCTAAAATAAATTTCGGACTGGTAATAATAAAAACTGCCCTCATTTATACTTCCTTTAACAGTAGGTAAACATTTATCGATGAGGTCGAGTCCGTATTTTAAATTTTCATCAGTCGGATTCTCAAGCTTGATAATCATAGCAATTGTCTGCAATGCTATTTGAGCGTAGCTGAATGTTATAGCTTCATCATTATTCCCATATTTTTCGAAAGCTTTATCGTACCAGACCTGTGCCTTTACCAAATCGCCTGTTTGTTGAAAGACCGTTTCGGCGAGACTTATATAAGCATCTTTAACTTTTTCACTGTTGGGATAATTATTAATAAAATTTTCCAGTTCATCCGTTTTACCGCTCATAGATGCAAGTAAATATACGGCTTTATCTTTATACCCTGTTTTATTTGACGGGTCAGATTTCAATACTTTATTCAATAAAATCTTCGCATCTTCGGGTTTGTTTTCATTGTTTATTTTCTTCTCAGCCATTTTGTAATTGGCTTCGGGGTCATCGGGATTCTTGCTCAGAATTTTTTGCAAAGCGCCGACGGTATTTTTTCCGTCATTAAAATCTTTCATCATTTTCAGAAAATCCTGGACAGGGATATAACCGACTATGCGGTCTATTTCTTTACCGTTAGCATCAGCAAATACGATTGTAGGATATCCCGCAACTTCGTATTTTTTGGCAAGGTCAACACCTTCCCCTTTTTCGGCATCGATTTTCCAGTTTACCTGATGCTTGTTAGCAAATCCGGAGACTTCATCATTTGAATATACTTTATTGTCGAGCTCTACACACCATTTGCACCAATCAGTAAAAAAATCAATCATTACGATTTTATTCTCGGCTTTTGCTTTCGCTAAAATTTCTTTGAAAGTACCTTTTTGAAATTCGATATCACCTGCAAATGCATTATAAGTAAATGCAAACATTAATGTGATAATTAAGATTTTTATTGCTAATTTCATATTTTTATTATTTTTTTATATAATTTAAAACATTAGAATATAAATAAAAAGGTGATTTTATTAAAACCCTTATAAGCTAAACAAAATTATTCCGAATATAATTATAATGATTATTTAATAATGATTGCGTGTAAAATATTTAATAGATTTTAGAAGCATTAATTACGACAAGTAATTATTAAAGAAAGAAGAAATTTATTTGAATAACTCCGAAGGAGTGATATTATTAAATATATTTAATTTAATAAAATTTAAAGTTGTACCATTTCGGAACAATGTTTTCAGTAATAAATCTTTGTATCCGGAACCATCCCTGCCCGCAAAAAAACAGACAGGTTATGACTCCGGGAAAAGTAGATTCTAATTTTTTGTTTTCAATAAAATGTCATTAATTGCCTGGACGAACGAATCCTTCGGCATAGCGCCCATTGACATTTGAGGCTGACCTTCTTTAGGAATAAAAAGAATAGATGGGATGCTTCTTATTCCGAATACAGAAGCAAGCTCCTGTTCCTGCTCGGTGTCAACTTTGTAAATTTGTATCTGTCCGTCATATTCATTTGAAAGTTCTTCGAGAACGGGCGCTACCATTTTACAGGGTCCGCACCAGTCCGCATAAAAATCGATTATGCAGGGTTTTTCGCCTTCGAATTTCCATTCTTTGTTTACATCATAATTAAAGACTTTTTCTTTGAAAGTCTGCGCTGTTAAATGTTCCATATTAGATTTTAAGTTTTTATTATTATTTGAATTTGTTTTTAAAATATCTTTATTTGTCTCCGCATTGTTCCTTCCGCACCCGTAAATGGCAACAAGAAGCAGTGCCGTGAGAATATAAAACGATTTAAAAAAATATTTTTCCATTTACAAAATAATTAATTGCTAATAGCAATAGTTGTTATTGACAAGTTATATTTTATAAACCCGATTGTCAAGGGAAAAGTTTAGTTTAAAAATCGGAAGGGTAAAAAAAGTCCGGTTAATTTTTCAACTAACCGGACT
>PNBM01000206.1 GCA_003135995.1 Ignavibacteriota bacterium
ACGAGCTTTAGCTCGTGGATGAAGAAAACACAAATTGGGCTTTAGCCCATAATTGGAAAGAGTTTTGGGCTAAAGCCAAAAATTTGAATCATCAGACCCACGACTTGAAAGTCGTGGCAATTGAGAAAATCAGATCATTTTCAAACTGTTTATACATCGTTGTAACTTATAAATATGATTTAATAACTTTCAATTAATATTATGTCAAATTCTTCTACTGAAAATTTTGCTCTTGAAAAATTCAGTTACGATAATAAAATCGTAAGGGATTTCATGGTAGCAACTCTTGTCTGGGGAGTTGTTGGAATGCTCGTCGGGTTGCTGCTCGCATTTCAGCTGGTTCACCCCGCGCTGTCATTTAATTTGCAGTACACCACATTCGGACGTATCCGACCGATTCATACTAATGCTATAATTTTCGCGTTCGTTGGTAATGCAATTTTTATGGGCATCTATTATTCGCTGCAGAGATTATGCAAGGCAAGAATGTTCAGCGACCTGCTCAGTAAAATACATTTCTGGGGTTGGCAATCTATTATCGTACTTGCGGCATTAACATTATCATTGGGTTTCACATCAAGTAAAGAGTATGCTGAGCTTGAATGGCCGATAGATATTCTGATTGCACTTGTCTGGGTGATTTTTGCAATTAATTTTTTCGGCACGATATTAAAAAGACGTGAGCGGCATCTGTATGTTGCAATATGGTTTTATATCGCGACAGTTGTTACAATCGCAGTCCTTCACATAGTTAATTCAATAGAAATTCCGGTAACACTTTTTAAAAGCTATATGGTATATGCGGGCGTTCAGGATGCTCTCGTTCAATGGTGGTATGGTCATAATGCAGTTGCGTTTTTCCTTACAACACCTTACCTGGGATTGATGTATTACTTTTTACCGAAAGCTGCTAACAGACCGGTTTATTCTTATAAATTATCAATCGTGCATTTTTGGTCATTAATATTTCTTTATATATGGGCGGGTCCGCATCACTTATTGTATAGTGCCCTTCCCGACTGGGCTCAATCATTGGGGACGGTATTTTCTATAATGCTGATTGCTCCATCCTGGGGCGGTATGATAAATGGTTTGCTTACTTTAAGGGGCGCGTGGGACAAAGTTCGTGATAGTGCAATTCTTAAATTTATGGTTGTTGCCGTTACTGCTTATGGAATGGCTACATTCGAAGGACCGATGCTTTCACTGAAAAATGTAAATGCGATTGCGCATTTTACAGACTGGATTATTGCACACGTTCATATCGGAGCTCTCGGATGGAACGGATTTCTGACCTTCGGAATTTTATACTGGCTGGTTCCGAAATTATATAATACCGATTTGTATTCGAAAAAATTGGCGAACTTCCATTTCTGGATTGGATTTCTCGGTATACTATTTTATGCAATTCCAATGTACTGGTCGGGCATTACACAATCGTTGATGTGGAAACAATTTACGCCCGAAGGCATTCTTCAGTATCCGAATTTTCTTGAAACGGTTCTGCAGATTAAACCAATGTATTTTATAAGAGGAATCGGCGGTCTGTTTTATTTCGCAGGTGTAATCGTAATGGTGTATAATTTAATAAAAACTGCAAAGCAAGGAAGTCTCATTGCAGAAGAGGAAGCCGAAGCTCCGGCTTTAAGCAAAACATATTCGGAAACAATTAAACCAAAAGCAATTTTCGCAAGACATAGAATTCTGGAAAGAAGACCTGTTCAGTTTATGCTGTTATCCTTGGTGCTTGTATTAATAGGAGGTCTTGTTGAAATAATTCCGACGATGGCTATAAAATCCAATATTCCGACAATCGCAAGTGTTAAACCTTATACTCCGCTTGAACTTCAGGGAAGGGATATTTATATAAGAGAAGGATGTCTCGGTTGTCATTCACAGCTCGTCAGACCGTTCAGGTCTGAAACGGAAAGATACGGCGAATATTCAAAAGCAGGGGAATATGTTTATGACCATCCGTTTACGTGGGGTTCAAAGCGCACAGGTCCCGACCTTCACCGCGAGGGGCTGAAATATCCGAATCTCTGGCATTATCTACATATGGATGACCCGAGAAGTGTATCACCGGGTTCTATAATGCCGCCTTACCCGTGGATTCATAGACAGGTTTTGGATATTTCCACGACGGAAGCAAAAATTAATGCTTTGAGAAGTGTAGGTGTTCCGTATGAAATCGGTTATGAAAAAATTGCAAATACGGATTTGCAGCAACAAGCAGATATTATAACAAAGGATTTGCAAAAACAGGGTTTAGATATAACGAGTGATAAAGAAATAATAGCATTGATTGCTTACCTTCAGAGATTAGGAACTGATATTAAACCGAAGTAATATGTTTGAAGAATATTTAACATCAATCGAAAATCAGAATATATTTGCAATCGGCGTAACGGTATTATTTTTCATAATGTTCGTATTGATTTCAATCTGGACGTTCAGGATTAATAAAAAATATATTAAGGATATGGAAAATCTACCGCTTGATAAAAAATGAAAAGTTTTAATTATTAATAATTATATAATATTTTTTAAAATGAAAACTACAACCCGTAAATTTTCATATATAATTTCTGTCTTTATAGTCTGCTTACTTTTTCATCCTGTCTTTATTTTCGCGCAGGAAGAATCGGGCGGGACGTCAACAACGACGGCATATTTATTTCTTGCAGGATTGTTATTTACACTCGCAATACTTTTTGCTTCATTCATGATTTTTGAAGCCTATGAGAGAAAGCCTAAAAAAGAAATTATAAAAGAAAAAGTTGTATTGGAACCATCAAACGTTATTCCCGACCATATTTATGACGGAATTCAGGAACTCGATAATAAACCTCCGGCATGGTTTCAGCTTCTTTTTTACGGAACAATTGTTTTCGCAATTGTATATATGATTAATTTTCACGTTTTGAAAAAATCCAATTCGAGTGTTGATGAGTATATTGAAGAAATGACTATCGCACAACAACAAAAGGACGAAATAATAAAATCGGGAGCGTTGATAAATGAAAACACCGTAACACAATTAACTGACCCCGCCGATATTGCGAAGGGTAAAGAAATTTTCATGGCAAATTGTGTTACCTGTCACGGGAATAGCGGCGAAGGAACTGTGGGTCCGAACCTGACCGATGAATATTGGATTCACGGAGGCGGAATTAAAAATGTATTTGCAACTATTTCAAACGGCGTGCCTGCGAAAGGAATGATTACATGGAAAAACCAGATGAATCCGAAACAGATTCAATTCGTTGCAAGTTATGTCCTGAGTCTGAAAGGAACGAATCCGCCAAACGGTAAAGTTCCGGAAGGCACAATTTGGAAAGATACTGTTTCCACGAACACTTCCGATAATAAAATGGATTCTACAAAAAACAAATAGCATTCGTAAAAAATAAAAAATAAAAAATAAATAAGAGCAATTGCAAATAACAGAAAACAAATAACAAAAAACAAATAACAGAAATAAATAAATTCACGAGTTAAGCAATTACATTTGTTTGATCTGATTTGTATATATTATATAACATTAATCGAGTTTGTAAGTTAGCTCAATTTCCACGAGCTTTAGCTCGTGGTCAGAAGAAAGAGAACCCGGGCTTTAGCCCAAAATGTTTTAATTAACTTTAAATAAAAATTTCCTAAATAATCATCACAAATCACGATAATCCTTGTTATCTGTGTGCAATAACTTATGAACGAACCCGAAGATTTCCGTGACCACATATCAACCGTAAACGAAGCCGGAAAAAGAGTCTGGATATATCCCAAACAGCAAAAAGGAAAATTCTATACAGCCAGAACAATCGTCAGCTGGTTTTTACTTCTATTTTTATTCGGAACACCATTTATTAAAATCAGCGGGCATCCTTTATTAATGCTGAATGTTATTGAACGAAGGTTTATTATATTCGGCCTGGCTTTCGGTCCTCAGGATTTTTATTTGTTTGTACTTGCAACAATAACTATCGTAATCTTTGTAGTTTTATTCACAGCCATATACGGAAGAATTTTCTGCGGATGGATTTGTCCTCAAACCGTTTTTCTGGAAATGGTTTACAGGAAAATCGAATACTGGATTGAAGGAGATTCTGCCAACCAGAGGGCACTCGATAAAGCTCCGATGGATTCAAAAAAATTCTTCAAAAAAACTTCGAAACATTTAATCTTCTACGGAATAGCTTTTCTGATTGGAAATACATTAATAGCATATATTGTCGGCATAGATAAATTATTTGATATAGTTTCGCATTCCCCTTCCCAAAATTTAAGCGGTTTTATCTCGGTCATTGTATTTTCAATTTTATTTTATATTATATTTGCAAAATTCAGGGAACAGGCTTGCATTATTGTTTGTCCATACGGAAGATTGCAGGGAGTCTTGCTCGACCCGAATTCCGTTGTTGTCGCTTATGATTATGTCAGGGGAGAGCCGCGGGGAAAATTCGTAAAAGAAGAAAAGCGTGAGATTGGTGATTGCATTAACTGCAGCCTGTGTGTTGCTGTTTGTCCCACGGGAATTGATATCAGAAACGGG
Source organism: Ignavibacteriota bacterium (assembly GCA_003135995.1). GTDB lineage: Bacteria > Bacteroidota > Ignavibacteria > Tepidaquicellales > Tepidaquicellaceae > FEN-1257. The sequence goes on from PNBM01000206.1 coordinate 4,553, forward strand.
ACTCAGCTTGAATGTGTGAATTGTACATCCTGCATAGATGCGTGTGACTCTATAATGGAAAAGGTAAGTCTTCCTAAAGGACTGATAAGATATGCTTCGATGAAAGGAATAAAAGATAAAATTAAATTTAAAATAACGCCGAGAATCATTGCATATTCATCTATACTTTTAATTTTGTTATCCGTGCTGATTACAATGTTATTTATACGCAGCGATTTAGATGTAAATATTTTGCGTGCGCCGGGAAAAGTTTATCAGGAACAACCGGAAAATAAAATAAGCAATCTATATAATATTCAGGTAGTAAATAATACTTTTGAAAACATGCCCCTGAATATAAAGGTAAATAACAGCGATGCCGAGATAAAAATCATCGGAAAGGATATTGTTATTCCACTGCAAAGTGTCGGTGATACGGAGTTTCTTATAATACTTCCGAAAGATAAAATTAAAACAGCATTAATTCCGTTGGACATACAGGTATTCGCCGGAGAGAAATTAATTAAAGAAATTAAAACATCGTTTCTCGCTCCGAATAAATAATTGCTCTTCAATATTAAATATAGTTAAAGATTTATTTAATAAAATTGTGAAAGGTGAAACGTGAGAGGTGAAAAGGTTCGAAGGTTTGAAAGTTCGAAGGTTCGAAGGTTCGAAGGTTCGAAGGTTTATATAACGTGACATGTGAGACGTGAAAGGTGAAACGAAAGAACATTATAGTTATTTCACTCTTCACTTTTAACGTTTCACTTTTGACCTTTCACCTTTCACAAATAAGAATCAGTGTAATCAGAGAAATCATTTTAATCAGTGATAAAAAATCAGCGATATGAACTGGGGTAAAAAAATAGCAATCTTATATATTGGATTCGTCGTAATGGTTCTTGCAATGGTTGTATTTGCAATGACAAGAACTGTTGACCTTGTAAACGAAAATTATTACGCAAAAGGAATTGATTATCAGAATCAGATAGACAAACTAAACAGAACGAAATCATTGCGGGAAAAAGTAAAAATAGAAAACAAAGGTTCATCAATCGAAATAATATTCCCCAACAAACCCGATTTAAATAAAACAAAAGATTATATTTTATTTTACAAACCATCCGAAACCGGGCACGATATAAAAATGTCCGTTGAACCCGACTCTCTCGGTTATCAGAAAATCAGCACATCAAAACTCTCAAAAGGATTCTGGAAAATTCAAATCAACTGGACTTCTTCCGGCTCTGAATATTACTACGAAGATATTTTGAATATTCCGTAACACGTTAATAAATTTAAATTCTAATATCTAAACACTAACAAAAACTAATATCTAAATAACAAATTTAAGAGGTTGTTTAAATTTCGAAATTAGGAATTGTTTTATATTTGTCACGATAGAATCCTGACTTGCCCGGACAAAGAACGCATTTAGTTTTTAGTATTTCGAATTTGTTTAGAATTTATATATTAGAATTTCTTATTTGTTTTTGGTCAGGAATTAGTATTTTTCCTGATTTGTTACAATAATTTACATATTAATGGTTGCTATTTGCAATTTTATTTTTTTTATATTTGTTTTTAAATGTACATACATTAAATATTATGTAATTGTTTTCTATTATTATTTTTATGATTTTAAGATGTTTTATAAATATTAATTAATGAATAAAAGAAAAAAAATCGTTATACCGGCAATTATCATTCTTCTAGTCCTTGCAGTGTTCATATTTCTCCGCATAAAAGAAAATTTATCTGCATCATCAAAAAATCCGGTTCAGACACAAACTATAACTTTAGGAAGTCCTGTCAGAGGTTCGATAACAAGGCAACTGGCTTTTACGGGAGATATTCTTGCAATTCAGCAGGCTAATATATATTCGCGGGTTACGGGAAATATTTTGAAAAATTATGTTGATATTGGCGATTACGTGACAACAGGAAAGCTTCTGTCGCAGATTGATAATTCAACATACATTCAAACGTTAAAGCAAAGCCAGGGATTGTTAAACCAGGCAAAAGCAGGTCTTGAAAATAATAAATTGAATCTTGAAAGAACAAAACAATTGGTTGAAAAAGGTCTTTCGTCACAGAGCGACCTCGATAATGCGCAAATGAGCGTCAAGGTTTCCGAGGCGCAGGTTGAAACAGCAGAGGCAAATGTCCGCAATGCGGATTTACAAGTCAGCTATTGTAATATTCGTGCCCCTTTCAGCGGATATATTACAAAGAGACTTCTCGATGTAGGGTCTTATGTATCTTCCACACCACAATCCAATTCGAATGTAATTTTTATACTTGCGGATACAAAGGTATTGAAAATTATGATTAACGTTCTTGAAAAAGATTTACCGCTTCTGGATAAAGTGGAAAAAGTTACTATGAAAACAGATTCATATCCGGAAGATGTTTTTACAGGTAAGATAAAAAGAGTTTCGGAATCTCTTGACCTGAACACGAGAACTATGGTAGTTGAAGTTGACATCGATAACAAAAATAATTTGCTTAAACCCGGAATGTTTGCAAACGTCGATTTCATACTCGATGTGCATAATGACGTATTGATACTTCCGGTTCAAACAATTTTAAAAGACGATAAAGGAACTTTTGTTTATATGATGTCGCCTGATTCGCTTGCACAAAAATTGTATATCGAAAAAGGTATTGAACAAAATAACCAGAGCGAAGTAATTTCCGGTCTTGATGATAACAGCAAAATCGTTGTCTCCGGTCAGGAATTGCTTAAAGATGGAATGCGTTTAAGAATAGCAAAACAATAAAAGTATAATTGTATTTATATGCTGTGATTGAATAGATTGATATAACCTCCGGGTTTGGAGGTTGTATGATAAAACTTAATTTACTCAGTCTGCCGCGGCAACTGAACAAAAATGGTTATTCATGGTTTTTATACATACTTTTTATCCGCGGGCAGGTGAACAAAAATAAAATGTAGACGTTTTAATTTAATATCCGCTGTGGCGGATGGTTTTTAAATAAATAATTTTGTAAAATTTTTTAGAATAATTATTAATAACCGGAATTTGAATTTAAATCTGCAATTATTTGATTTATTCGATATCCGGTATTTATTTATAGAAGAATAATAATATGTGGTTAACACGGTTGTCACTAAAATATCCCATATCAACATTCATGGGTGCAATTGCAATCTTTGTTTTAGGTATAGTATCTTTTTTTCAGCTTCCTATCGATATGCTTCCGAACATTCAGATTCCCTCGGTATCTGCAATAACTTTTTATAATGGTGCCGGACCTCTCGATATGGAACAAAGCGTTACGGTACCAATCGAGCGAGCAGTAAGTTCTACAAATGATATCAGCTATGTTCAGTCTTCTACCCGTGAAGGGATTTCAAATATACGTATCTATTTTAACTGGGATGCGAATACTAACGTAGGTTTAATTGACGTTATTCAAAAAATTAACAGGGTATTAAACCTTCTTCCAACAGGAGTTTCCCAGCCGCTTGCTTTAAGATTCGATATTACAAATATACCCGTCATCACTATAGCTCTCAGCAGTGATATGGACGAAAGGGATTTATATGACCTTGCTTACAATAATATTGAACCCCAGATAGAACATCTTCCCGGCGTTGCATTTGCCCAGGTAATAGGAGGTCGTATTCGCGAAATACACGTTACGATCGATAGAAACAGATTGGAAGCATCAGATGTCGGGATTCAGGATGTAATAAATGCCGTAGCAGCTTCAAATTTAATTTTACCTTCAGGTGATTTAAAAACGGGTGTATATGACTATTCGCTCAAGACGGAAAGCCTGTTTAATGTTGTTGAGCCAATGGGAGATATTGTCGTCAAAATAGTTGATGGAATACCTATCCATGTCGGTGACATCGCAAGAATAGAGGATTCATATCAGGAACAAACAGAGATAATAAGAAATAATGGAAATCACGGAGTTATATTAAGGGTTCAAAAAACTCCGGGTGCAAATACGGTTGACGTAGTAAATAATGTACTTGATGCATTAAAACATTTAAAGAATGTACCGCCAAACGTAAAAGCATCGACTGCTTTTGACCAGAGTCAGTATATCAAGGATTCCATCAGTGGCTTAATGAGAGAAGGTGCATTAGGTGCTTTACTCGCTGTTTTGGTAATTATACTTTTTATAAGAAATTTAAGAAGTACTATTATTATATTTACCGCAATTCCGCTTTCCATACTTGTGACTTTTATATTTTTCAGGTTCAGCGGAACAACTATAAATATTATGACTCTTGGCGGATTGGCTCTCGGTGTGGGCAGACTTGTGGATGACTCTATAGTAGAACTTGAAAATATTTCACGTCATTATACATTAATGGAGCGGGATAAAGTTTCAAAAATACAGGCAACGCTCGATGCAGCATACGAAGTCGCCGGACCAATATTCATCTCTACGGTTACAACGGTTATAGTTTTTCTTCCGGTTGTATTTTTGACCGGTATCGCTAAACTTCTTTTTATTCCTTTGGTTCTAACTATCACGGTTGCATTGTTCGGTTCGTTTTTCGTCTCGAGAACTGTTACACCGTTATTATGTTTCCGGGTAATGAAAGGGGAAAAAGAGGTTGACGAAAAATCAAAAAAATTGATGGCGAGAATGAATTTTTGGGCAAAGCGTCTTCTGGATAATATGGATAATGGATATGAAAATACTTTGAAAACTTGTCTAAAGCATAAGAAACTCGTAATTTTCGGAGTAATTGGTTTCTCTTTGGTATCACTTATTTTATTTAAATTTATCGGTACTGAATTTTTTCCGGAATCCGATGAAAGCCAATTTACTGTAACGGTAAAATTACCCGTAGGTTCAAGAATTGAAGAGACTGAAAAATTTGTTACAAAAATAGAAAACATTATAAAAGATAACGTTCCCGAAGTACAAACAATTATTTCCGATATGGGTGTTCCGGGTGCGAGAAGTGGTAGTTTATTCGGTTCTAATTCGGGTGAGCATATGGCAGGTATACAGGTTTCTATTTCACCGCCGGATGAAAGAAAACGCTCAGTTTTCGAAATAATGAATTCTCTTCGACCAAAGTTACAATCAATACCGGGTGGACAAATCTATGGCAGTACGGGTGGATTCCTTAAATTTCTTATGAACTTCGGTTCGAGCGCCCCAATAGATGTTGCAATTTTAGGATATGATTTCGATGCAAGCTATAAATTAACTCAGCAAATATCTGAAATTGTAAAATCCACACAAGGTGCAACGGATGTTAATATTACGCGTGATTTGAATTTACCGGAAATTCGCGTTTTTGTAGATAGAATAAAAGCAGGTTCACTTGGAATAAGTGTTCAGCAGGTTGCAAATACAGTTTCAGGCGCAATTAGTGGCACCGTGGCGTCACTATATAGCGACCCGAAAACAGGTAATCAATATAATATACTTGTAAGATTATCCGAAAATTATAGAGACCAGGTGGAAGATGTAAAAAATCTGACCTTGGTTACACCGTCCGGAAATACAGTGAAACTTGAAAATATCGCCGATATAAAAATGACAAATACACCAGTTCAGATTGATAGAAAATTTCAGCAGCGCCTCGTTGAAGTGACTGCAAATGTTTCAGGCAGAGACCTTGGCAGTGTTGCAAAAGATATTCAGGAGAAATTGAAGTATGTTGAAATACCATCAGGGTTTGACGTGCAGATGAGCGGAAATATTGAACAGCAAAATAAAACTTTCAGAGATTTAATGCTTGCATTCTGCCTCGCAATTGTTCTGGTTTATATGATTATGGCTTCGCAGTTCCAATCACTTGTCGACCCGTTCGTAATTATGTTTTCCGTTCCGCTCGGTATTGTTGGCGTACTGTGGATGCTGTTCCTGACCGGCACAACATTATCGGTCACATCGTTCGAGGGTGTTATCGTTATGGTGGGCATTGTAGTTTCCAATGGTATTTTATTAATTGATTATACAAATAAATTAAGAAAAAGAGGGCTCGAACTTAACGAAGCAATTGTCAAGGGAGGAAAAACAAGATTAAGACCTATTATTATGACAACACTCGCGACGGTTTTAGGTTTGATTCCTATGGCTGTCGGAATCGGCGGTGAATCATCACAAGCTCCGCTTGCAATTGCTGTTATCGGCGGATTGTCGTTATCTACGTTCCTTACTCTGATTTTTGTTCCGACTCTTTACACTGTTTTTGAAAGCAGGTTTAAACGCGAAGTAGTAAAAGACGGTTCAGAAGATATTTAATCTGTTAAGAATTAAGAATTAAAAAGTAGAAATACTACTCTCGGTAAAATTACAAAAGGGTTCACTTTTACTCTCGTTCCTAAGGTCCACCTTGGGAACTTTTTTTTAGGAATAAATTTTTAATCGACTTTTTTTTACAAAATTTTATACAGATATATTTTCCGCCTCTTTTCCTAAATCCGCATATGAAAAAATAACACAAAAAATATATTAATATTTCTGTCTTATTTATTTAATTTTTTATANNCTCGTCATAAAAAATCCCGATAAAAAATAATCGGGATACGAAAAACAAACGTCGGGAACAAAAATATAGAGTCCGCCTCAGAGGAATATATCGGAAGAGAATTTAATTTACAAAAAGAGGGGGCGGTAAATTTAATTAAATAAAAAAATTATTTATTGATAAATAAGCAATCGAAATATGCTGTTAAAGCAAAATTGTTTATTTAGAATTACAGGGATTAAATCATATGTGNNGATATGGAACAAAGCGTTACGGTTCCGATTGAACGGGCGGTAAGCTCTACAAATGATGTCAATTATGTACAATCGCAAACCCGCGAAGGGGTTTCGAGAGTACAAATTTATTTTAACTGGGATGCAAACACAAACGTCGGATTAATTGACGTTATTCAAAAAATNNGTATTAAATCATATGTGGTTAACACGTCTTTCACTTAAATATCCTATTTCGACATTCATGGGTGCTATTGCCATTCTCGTTTTGGGAATAGTTTCATTTTTCCAGCTGCCAATTGATATGCTTCCGGATATACAAATACCTTCGGTGTCTGCAATAACGTTTTACAACGGCGCAGGTCCGCTCGATATGGAACAAAGCGTTACNNGGTTTCACAACCGCTTGCTTTAAGATTTGATATTACAAATATTCCCGTTATCACAATTGCCCTTAGCAGTGATATGGATGAACGCGCATTATACGACCTTGCATATAATTTTATAGAGCCGCAGATTGAACACCTTCCCGGCGTTGCATTTGCACAGGTGGTCGGAGGAAAAATCAGGGAAATTCATGTTANNTCGGATATCGGAATACAAACAGTCATAGATGCAGTATCTGCATCAAACCTGATATTACCATCAGGTGATTTGAAAACCGGCGTCTACGATTATTCTCTTAAAACAGAAAGTCAGTTCAACGTTGTTGAACCGATGGGTGATATTGTTGTCAAAATAGTTGGCGGAACGCCGATTAAAGTAAGGGATATTGCAAGAGTAGAGGATTCTTACCAGGAACAGACACAAATTATAAGAACAAACGGTAAACACGGAGTTATTCTCAGGGTTCAAAAAACACCCGGTGCTAATACTGTTGATGTTGTTGATAATGTTCTGGAAGCGCTGAAGCATTTAAGGGATGTGCCTCCGAATGTAACAGCAACAACTGCTTTCGACCAAAGCGAATATATTCGGGATTCCATCAGCGGCTTGATGCGTGAAGGTGCTTTAGGTGCTCTGCTTGCTGTTTTGGTTATTATACTTTTTATTAGAAATTTGCGAAGTACTGTTATTATATTTACTGCAATTCCACTTTCAATACTTGTTACTTTTATATTTTTTAGATTCNNCTTGGCGGATTGGCTCTCGGTGTGGGCAGACTTGTCGATGATTCCATTGTAGAGCTTGAAAATATTTCGCGCCACTATACAATAATGGAGCGCGATAAAGTTTCTAAAATTCAGGCAACACTCGATGCAGCTTATGAGGTAGCAGGGCCAATATTTATTTCAACAGTTACGACTGTTATAGTTTTTCTTCCCGTTATATTTTTAACCGGTATTGCCAAGCTTTTATTTATTCCTTTAGTATTAACAATCACAGTTGCCTTATTCGGTTCGTTTTTCGTCTCAAGAACGGTTACACCATTATTGTGCTTTAAAATAATGAAAGGCGAAAAAGAAATTGACGAAAAATCTAAAAAATTAACTGAAAAATTAAATATACTGGGAAAACGTCTGCTTGATAAAATGGATAATTTTTATGAAGGAACTTTGGAATCATGTCTGAGGCATAAAAAGTTTGTAATTTTCGGAGTAGTTGGTTTCTCTTTGGTATCACTTATTTTATTTAAATTTATCGGTACTGAATTTTTTCCGGAATCCGATGAAAGTCAGTTCACGATTAATTTAAAACTTCCTGTCGGTACAAGAATCGAAGAGACTGAAAAATATGTTGAGCGGGTTGAACAAACCATAAAAGATAACGTTCCCGAATTAAATACAATCATATCTGATATGGGTGTTCCGAATGCGAAGAGCGGAAGCATATCCGGCTCGAATGCCGGTTCTCATGCTGCAAACGTAAAGGTTTCTCTGGTTACTCCTGAAAACAGAAAACGTTCTGTATTTGAAATTATAAATGCCCTCAGACCAAAACTGATGGCTATTCCCGGAGGACAGATATATGGAAATACCGGCGGATTTCTGAAAATGCTTTTAAATTTTGGTTCAAGCGCTCCTATCGATGTTGCTATCTTAGGTTACGATTTTGACGCAAGCTTTAAAGTAACACAGCAGGTTTACGATATAGTTAAATCGACGCAGGGTGCGACGGACGTCAATATTTCGCGTGATTTGAATTTACCCGAAATTCGTGTTTTTGTTGACAGAAAAAAAGCAGGAGCACTCGGAATAAGCGTTCAACAGGTTGCTAATATGGTTTCAGGCGCTATAAGCGGAACAGTTGCTTCATTATATAGTGACCCGGAAACCGGTAACCAGTATAATATTTTAGTCAGGCTTGCGGAAAATTATCGCGACCAGTTGGAAGATTTAAAAAAACTTACTTTAGTTACTCCATCCGGAAATGCTATTCAGCTTTCTAATATTGCCGATATAAAAATGACAAAATCGCCGGTTCAGATAGATAGAAAATATCAGCAGCGTCT
>PNBM01000124.1 GCA_003135995.1 Ignavibacteriota bacterium
ATTTTTATTTTGGACAGCTGTGAGATATTCTCTGTTTACAATTTATTAATATGTTGACTTTTTTTAATATTTTCACTAATTTGAAGTTTATAATTTTTTAGGTATAGTATATACAGGGATTTTTAAAATAAAATGGCACTTAGAAAACTAAAACCGGTTACTCCTGCAACGAGATATTACTCGATTTCTACGTTCGATGAGATAACAAAAGATACACCTGAAAAATCTTTGATAGCCCCTTTAAAAAAATCAGGCGGTCGAAATAACCTTGGCAGGGTTACTTCACGTCACAGAGGCGGCGGACATAAAAGAAGATACAGAATCATAGATTTTAAAAGGAACAATGCTGAAGAAGCAAAAGTTATTTCCGTTGAATATGATCCAAACAGAACGTCGAGAATTGCTTTAATTCAATATCCGGATGGCGGGAAAGCTTATATTATTGCTCCTGACGGTCTGAAAGTAGGCGAGGTTATTCAGTCATCTAATGAATCTGAAATAAAAACAGGTAATACGATGCAACTCTCGGCAATTCCCGTAGGAACCTTCATTCATAATATTGAAATGAAGCCCGGTAAGGGTGGACAACTCGCAAGAAGCGCCGGCACTTCAGCACAGATAGTAGCAAAAGATGCAAAATATTGCCAGGTAAAATTACCTTCCGGTGAGGTAAGGATGATAAAAAGTGAATGTAAAGCCACGATCGGAGTTGTTGGTAATATTGACCATGAAAATATAAGTATAGGTAAAGCCGGAAGATCACGCTGGATGGGGATAAGACCGCATGTAAGAGGTGTTGCTATGAATCCTGTTGACCATCCGATGGGTGGCGGTGAAGGTAAAACTTCCGGTGGCGGACATCCTGTAAGCCCATGGGGTTTACCTGCTAAAGGTTATAAAACTCGCAAAAAGAAAAGCGATTCTGATAAATATATTGTAAAAAAGAGGAAATAATAAATGTCACGTTCATTAAAAAAGGGACCCAACATAGATTATAAACTGTTATCAAAAGTTGAGAAACTGAATGAAAAAAATCAGAAAAAAGTGGTAAAGACCTGGGCTCGAGCCTGCACTATAATTCCTGAATTTATAGGACATACGTTTGCAGTACATAATGGAAATAAGTTTATACCGGTTTTTGTTTCTGAAAATATGGTAGGGCATAAACTTGGAGAATTCTCTCATACAAGGACATTCAGAGCACATTCGGGTCAGAGAAAAGAAGAAAAAGCGGGAGGTGTGAAATAATGGAAGCCAGAGCGATAACTCGATTTATAGGTTCTTCACCAAGAAAAATGGGATTAGTTGTTGATTTAATTAGAAATCAAAATGTCGAAGACGCCCTCTCTATTTTAAAATTTTCAAAAAAACATTCTGCTAAAGTTGTTGAAAAAACACTGGTATCTGCATTTTCGAATCTTATAAGGAAACTTGATACCGGAAGGCTTAATAAAGATGAAGTAATCGTAAAACAGGCTTTTGTAAATGGCGGACCTTCATTAAAAAGAATGTTGCCCGCACCGCAGGGNNTACAGAATAAGAAAACGTTCGGCGCATTTGACGCTGGTTGTGGAAAACATAGAAAATAAAGTTTAATTAAAAAATTTAAATATCTTTAAGGAGTTTTTTTGGGACAAAAGACACATCCTATAGGTTTTAGACTGGGAGTCATAAATACCTGGGATTCTCAGTGGTACGACGAAAAAAGTTTTGCTCTTAAATTAAAAGAGGACTCTTTAATCAGAGGTTACCTTAGGAAAAGACTCGAAAAAGCCGGAGTTGCAAAAGTATTAATTGAAAGAACTTTGAAAAAAATTACTCTTACTATTAATACATCAAGACCCGGTTTCGTTATAGGTAAAAGCGGGAAAGAAATAACGCAACTTGAAAATGAGATTAAAAAGATAACCAATAAGGAAGTAAAGATAAACGTTAATGAAATTAAAAAACCCGAACTGAGTGCTCAGCTTGTAGGTGAAAATATTGCCGGTCAAATATCAAGCCGGGTCTCTTTCAGGCGCGCAATGAAATCGGCAATTACTTCTACGATGAGGATGGGTGCTGAGGGTATTAAAGTTATGTGTGCGGGTAGACTCGGTGGTGCAGAAATTGCCAGAACCGAACAATATAAAGAAGGAAGAATACCGCTTCAGACATTAAGAGCTGACATTGATTATGCTTCCGTGACCGCACAAACTATTTATGGTGCAATCGGTGTTAAAGTATGGATTTGCAGAGGTGAAAAACTAACAAAAAATAATTATTAATTTAGTTCAATATATTTAGCGGAGTTTATTTATTATGTTAATGCCCAAAAGGGTTAAATTTAGAAAATCCCAAAAAGGAAACAGAAGAGGTCAGGCACAAAGAGGCAACCTCGTTTCTTTTGGTGCTTTTGGTTTGAAATCGCTGGATGCTGCCTGGATAACCGACAGGCAAATTGAAGCTGCCCGAATTGCGATAACAAGGTTTATGAAAAGAGACGGTAAAGTATGGATTAGAATATTCCCGGATAAACCGGTTACAAAAAAACCGGCTGAAACAAGAATGGGTAAAGGAAAAGGAGCACCTGAATACTGGGTGTCAGTAGTTCAACCGGGGAAAATTATGTTTGAAGTTGACGGCGTTACACAAAATGTTGCAGAAGAAGCATTCAGATTAGCTTCGCATAAATTGCCCATAAAAACAAAATTTGTAAAAAGAGTAGCTTAATACGACACTTAAGTTGTATTAAAGTTTGAAAATTAAATAAAATGAAAACTTATCAAATTAGAGATTTATCGACTGAGGATTTGAAGGTAACCTTAAAAGACTCTTATGAAGCTCTTGAAAATTTCAGGTTTCAACATTCTTCAGGGCAGTTGGAAAATTTTAAAGCTTTAACTAATACAAAAAGAGAAATAGCCAAAATAATAACGATTTTAAAAGAACGGGAATTAACTGAAAAAAATAATAATTTAAAGAAATAAAGAATATCTATTTACTTAATGAGCGAAGAAAAAAACATATCAGAGAAAGAACGGGATAATTCAAAAGATACTTCATTGGTCCGGAATTCCAAAAGAAAGATTCGGGTCGGAGTAGTAGTGAGCAATAAAATGCAAAAATCAATTACTGTAGCTATTGAGAAAAAAGTAAAGCATCCGATTTATAAAAAATTCTTCAAAAAGACTACTAAGTTTATCGCGCACGATGAAAAAAATGAATGTAATGAGGGGGATATAGTAAAAATCATGGAAACGAGACCTTTAAGTAAGCTGAAAAGATGGAGACTTGTTGAAATTATTGAAAAGGCGAAATAAATAAAAATATTTTTTTATTATTTCAAAAAAGCGGTAAACCGGATTTTAAGTAAATACAATAATTGTAAAATACGAATTTATATTATATAGAAAATGATACAGGAAGAAACAAATTTAACGGTAGCAGATAATTCCGGGGCAAAATCTGTCAGATGTATAAGAGTTCTTGGTGGTTCTGATAGAAGATATGCAAGTTTAGGGGACATAATCGTTGTCTCTGTTAAATCTGCAATTCCCGGCGGAACAGTAAAAAAAGGAGAGGTGTCAAGAGCTGTTATTGTCCGGACTGTAAAAGAAGTTCAGAGAAAAGACGGAAGTTGTATCAAATTTGACGAAAATGCTGCCGTACTGATAAATGCACAAAATGAACCTAAAGGCACACGTATATTCGGACCCGTTGCGAGAGAATTAAGAGAAAAACAATTTATGAAAATTATCTCATTAGCTCCCGAAGTTATTTGAAAACAAAGTAAAGTTAATTATAATGAAAAAAACAAGATTAAAGAAAAATGATACTGTGAAAGTTTTAAGCGGGAATGCGAAAGGAACGACTGGAAAAATTCTTTTTATTGACAGAAAAAAAGGTAAAATTATTGTTGAAGGCGTAAATATTATTCACAGACATACAAGACCTAATCAAAAAAATCAGCAGGGTGGCATCATAAGAAGGGAAGCCCCTATTGATATTACGAATGTTGAACTAATGTGTCCCAAAACAAATCTTCCTACAAGAATTGGTATGGAGGTTGTTAAAGATGAAGTGACAAATAAGTTAAAAAGATTGAGAAAAAGTAAAAAATCCGGTGAAATTTTAATAAGCTAAATTTTTATGGCACAAACCAAGCAAGATAGAAAAAAGACAAAAGAAGAAACAGATCCTAAAAAAGCAAAAAAAGGCGATAAAGCCGGCAGTAAAGAAGCTTTTGTCGAAGAAAAAGTACCTGTGAGGTTATTTGATTTTTATAAGACAAAGGTTATAGATGAGCTTATGAAGAAATTCAGCTACAAAAATAAAATGCAGGCTCCAAAGCTCGAAAAAATCTGTATTAATGTAGGTGTAGGTGCTGCAACTGTGGATCCCAAGATTATTGATTCGACTGTTAAGGAAATTGAAGCTATGACCGGGCAAAAACCCACAGTAGTAAAAGCAAAGAAATCTGTCTCTAATTTCAAGTTAAGGGAAGGTATGAATATCGGGGTCAGAGTTACGTTAAGAAATGCAAGAATGTATGAATTTCTTGACAGATTGATAAGTGTCGCTATTCCCCGAATAAGAGATTTCAGAGGACTTTCCGATAAAAGTTTTGACGGAAGAGGAAACTATACTCTTGGCATCAAAGAACAGATTATTTTTCCCGAAATTAATGTGGATAATGTTAACAGAATATCCGGAATGGATGTAACATTCGTGACGACGGCTAAAACAGATGAAGAATCTTATTATTTACTGAAAACATTTGGAATTCCATTTGTAAAATAAAGTACCATAACATTTATTGTTATGATATAAAAAATTAAATTAATATTCATTAATGGCTAGAAAATCATTAATAGCAAGACAAGCGAAAAGAGTAGCACTCGTAACAAAATATTCCGAGAAACGCAAAGAATTAAAAGCGGCTCATGATTATGCGGCGTTAGCAAAACTTCCACGGGATAGCAGTGCAACACGACTTCATAACAGGTGCAATATAACCGGGAGAGCAAGGTCATATTACAGAAAGTTTGGAGTATCAAGATTAGTATTCAGGGAATTGGCTTTGCAAGGGAAAATTCCGGGTGTTATTAAATCAAGCTGGTAAAATAAAACAGGAGAGAAAAAATTATGTCAATGTCTGATCCAATAGCGGACTTTTTAACGAGAATAAGAAATGCGATAAAGGCTGAAAAGAAAACTGTAGACATTCCGTCTTCTAAATTGAAAATTGGAATTGCTGAAATTTTAAAAAATAATAGTTTTATACATGAATACTCTGTGATTGAAAAAGCGGGAAATAAAAATTATTTGTCGCTTAAATTAAAATATAATGATGGTATAAGTGTTATTGGAGGACTTAAAAAGATTAGTAAGCCCGGAATCAGGCGTTATATTAAATCTGATAAAATTCCGAGAGTTCGTAACGGGCTTGGTATAGCGATAGTTTCTACATCTAAAGGTATTATGACGGGAATACAAGCTAAGAAATTAAACGTCGGTGGTGAAGTTATTTGTACCATCTGGTAATAAAATATTAAATAGTATTTAAATAAAAAATGAGCAGAATAGGAAAAAAACCGGTAGAGATAACACAAGGTGTTAAAATCAATAAAGTTGATAACTGCATTGAAGTGACGGGACCTAAAGGAAAACTTACGTTAGATATTAAAGGTGATATCAGTGTCGGGTTGCAGGACAAAGAAGTTACTTTTACACGAAGCAATGATTTTAAAAAAAATAAATCGCTCCATGGATTATACAGGTCGTTGTTACAAAATATGGTTACAGGTGTTACAGAAGGATATTCAAAAAAACTTGAACTCGTTGGTATCGGTTATAAAGCAGAAATAAAAAATAAAAAGTTGGTTTTACTCCTGGGATTTTCTCATCCTATTGTTTTTACACCGCCGGAAGAAATTAAACTTGAAGCTCCTACGCCAACATCTATTATAGTAAATGGTGTTGATAAGCAACTCGTGGGTGCAATAGCTTCGAAAATCAGGTCTTTCAGGCCACCGGAACCTTACAAAGGGAAAGGTATTAAATACGATGATGAAAAGATAAGAAGAAAAGCAGGGAAGACAGCAGCAAAGTAAGTTTTTAAAATATATCAAGTTTATAAAGTTTATTAAGAAAAAAATCGTGAATAAGAAAAATTTAAATAGAAGAGATAAAATAAAATTCAAGATAAGAAAAAAAGTGAATGGAACTCCTGAGAGACCAAGACTCGTGGTATACCGCAGTCTGAATAATATTTATGCTCAACTGGTTGACGATGTTCATTCTAAAACTTTATTATCTGTTTCTTCGTTATCCAAAGAATGCATTGACGGTTTAAAAGAGATTAAAGGAAAAGTCGCGAAAAGCAAGGTTATCGGTAAAATGCTTGCCGGTAAAGCTATTGCTACAGATTATAAGGAAGTAGTATTTGACAGAAACGGATATTTATATCATGGCAGAGTTAAGGCTTTTGCAGATGGTGCCCGGGAAGGTGGTTTGAAATTTTAATTTTGCATCGACATTTTATTAAATGTTTCATTATTAATCAATGTTGAAGTACGGTATAACTCTCTCGGGTCGTCTAATGGTAGGACAGCGGCCTTTGGAGCCGTTAGCGGAGGTTCGAATCCTCCCCTGAGAACAAATGGCTATAGAGCAGTTCATAAAGTTATAAAGTTATAAAGTTTATAAAGTTTTTTAATGATGGATACTTGATGCTGAATACTCCTTTTTTAAAAATTAGATTCCTTCAGAGTATTAACAGATAAAAAATATACTCTTAGGTCGTCTAATGGTAGGACAGCGGCCTCTGAAGCCGTGAGTGGAGGTTCGAATCCTCCCCTGAGAACAGAACAAATAGTGAGATAGCGGAATGGTGATATAGTTTAATTGCAATTTTTTGATGCTCATTACTTGATACTTGATACTTGATACTTGATACTTGATACTTGATACTTGATACTTGATACTTGATATTTGAAATTTGATACTTAAATTATTAATTGATATTTAATAAATATAATCTTATTTTATTATATAGATAAATGGCAAAAAAATTCATTAAGGCTGGCGAATTAGAGCTAAAAGAGAAGTTAGTTCACATAGGTAGAGCTGCAAAAGTTGTAAAAGGCGGACGCAGATTCAGTTTCAGTGCTGTAAGTGTCGTGGGTGACGGTAGAGGTCACGTTGGTATAGGCCTTGGTAAAGCCAATGAAGTAACTGATTCAATTAAAAAAAGTGTCGAAGATGCGAGGAAAAATTTAATTGAAGTTCCGATTTATAAAGGAACTTTGCCGTTTGAAATAATCGGGAAATATGGAGCTGCAAAGGTTATGTTAAAACCCGCTTCTCCCGGTACAGGATTAATCGCAGGTGGTGGAGTCAGAGCCGTTCTTGAAAGTGCAGGTATTCAGGATGTTCTTACAAAGTTATTAGGTTCTTCAAATCCTCATAATGTTGTTAAAGCGACAATTAACGCATTGAGAAGTTTATATGATGCTAAGAAAGCTTCTGAATTAAGAGGAATTTCGCTTAATGAATTATTTAACGGATAGGTTTTCTTAACAAATTCGTTTTTTCAAATATTAAATGGAAATTTATTTTAATCTTGATTTATTTCCAATAATGTTTTAACTTAAAGTAAAAGTTTAATAACTTGTTATAACTTATTGTATAACAAAGTATAACAGTATTTAGACTATTGAGAAGATTTTAAAATGGATAAAAATATAAAAATAACTCAAACAAAGAGTGTAATTGACAGAATAAAGAATCAGAAAAAGACAATTGAAGCTTTAGGTCTCGGAAGACCGAATTATTCTGTGGTAAAAAAAGATACTCCTCAAATCAGGGGTATGATTGAGAAAGTTAAGCATCTTGTGAAAGTTGAAAATGCCTGATGCTAAGTTCTTTTGTAACAATATTCTTTTAAAAATAGTAAAGCGATATTATTTTTATTCAGTATTATAATTAAAGAGTTAAGTTAGCTTTTTCTAAAAACCATAAATTAAAAACTAAAAATGAAAGGAAGAAAAATGAAAAAATTACTCGTTGCTTTATCATTAGTTCTTTTCGTCTCCAGTTTGTCTTTTGCACAGATTAACAAAAATTGGGACGGCACAAAACCTGAAGTGTATCAAGGCTCGAAATGTTTGGTATTTTTCTATGCACCATTCGTTAGTGGAAATCTTGGATCATCAATGGCCGGAAGTTATTCAAATCCAGTATTTACAGGTGGTGGTGTCGATTCATCCAAATTAACTGTAAGTCAAATGTACGGTATTGGATTCCAGTACTACGTTTCAAGAGATATAGCCCTTGCGATAGGCCTTAATTTTGGAAATTTCAGTACTTCTCCAACAACAGAAGGACTTATCGGACCGGGAACCAGCTATAAAACAACAGGAACTACTTTTGGTGCTTCAATCGATGCCAATTATCATTTTAGATCATTATATAGTGTTTCTCCATATCTTGGACTCAACGTTAATTTTGGTATGGGAAGTTCAACACAAGAATGGACTGATGGTAAATATGAATTTTCGGGAAGCACGATTGGTGCTGGTATAAACCTTGGTTTTGATTGGTATTTCACTCCCGGATTATCTCTTGGTGGTAAATATACATTAGGCTTCTCATCGAATGGTCAACCTGATGTAAAAGTAACTAATGGTGGTACCACAAATGAATATAAAGGTGCAAGTCAGACAACGATTGGAACAGGTATTGCAAGTATTATGTTAAACGTTCATTTTTAATATGAAATAAAAGTTCTAATTTAACACTCCTTTGTCCCGACGTGTCGGGACAAAGGATTTTTTTAGTTTATAAGATATAGATTTAATTTAAGATTTTCAGGTTATTACACACTAATTTNNTTTATAATGGATATATTAAGTAATCTCAAATATGCTGAAGGCTCAAGAAAGAAGAAAAAGAGAGTTGGCAGAGGGCAGGGTTCCGGATTTGGCGGTACATCAACAAGAGGGGAAAATGGTGCAAAATCACGCGCCGGTTATAAAAACAGAGCTTGGTTTGAAGGTGGTCAGATGCCCCTTCAAAGGAGACTTCCAAAATTCGGATTTAAAAATATTAATCGCGTAGAATTTAATATTTTAAACGTTGGTACAATTCAAAAGCTTATAGATGAAGGAAAAATCAACGAAACGATTTTAAATATTGATTTTCTGATCAATAAGAAATTTTTACAAAATAAAAATCTGCCGTTAAAAATTCTTGGGACCGGTGAATTAAAATCCAAACTTGAAATTACTGCAAATGCTTTCAGTAAGTCTGCTCTTGAAAAAATTGAGTCGGTTGGAGGGAAAGCGATAACAATATGAGTGGTTTTGTAGAAAACTTCAGAAATATTTTTAAAATTGAAGAACTACGGTCAAGAATAATTTTTACAATCGCATTATTAATAGTTGTTAGAATTGGTGCCCATATAACACTTCCCGGCATTAATGCTTCGATTCTCGCGGAAGCAAATAAGAATAATTC
Source organism: Ignavibacteriota bacterium (assembly GCA_003135995.1). GTDB lineage: Bacteria > Bacteroidota > Ignavibacteria > Tepidaquicellales > Tepidaquicellaceae > FEN-1257. The sequence goes on from PNBM01000124.1 coordinate 9,502, forward strand.
AGCAAATACACTATTCGGATTATACGATTTATTCGTGGGCGGTGCTTTNNCCGTGCGGTATAATGCCTTATATCAGTGCATCAATTATAATCCAGTTACTCGGTGCTGTTTTTCCTTATTTTCAGAAGCTTCAAAAAGAAGGCGAGGATGGTCGTAAAAAAATTAATCAAATGACCCGTATGTTAACTATCCCGGTTGCCGCTATGCAGGCGTGGGGTATTAGCGTTTCTTTAGCGAGTAAAAAAGGTATGGGTGATATGGATATTATTAGTCCGGAAATATCACATTTTCTTTTTACAATATCCACGGTAATTTTCCTGACTGCAGGCACAATTCTATTGATGTGGTTTGGAGAACAAATTACTGAAAAAGGTATTGGTAATGGTATTTCGCTGATTATTTTTATCGGTATTATAGACAGATTTCCGTATTCTTTATTTGATGAATATCAAATAATTGCTTCCGGTGTAAGAAACATTCTTATTGAAGCAATTTATATTGCAGGTTTCGTTATGATTATCGCAGGTGTTATTGCAGTTACGGTGGCTACTCGGAAAATACCTGTGCAGTATGCGAAACGAGTGGTGGGTCGAAAAGTATTCGGCGGCGTTACGCAATACATACCTATGAAGGTAAATCAGGCAGGTGTTATGCCGTTAATATTTGCACAATCTATTATGTTTATTCCGAATACAGTTCTTTCATTTTTCCCGAATAGTGAATTCATGCAATCTATTTCAAAATATTTTGATCATACAAGTTACGTTTATTCAGCCGTATATGCCTTGTTGATTATATTTTTCACTTATTTTTATACTGCAATTGCGTTTAATCCTAAAGATGTAGCGGATAACATGAAAAGACAGGGAGGATTTATTCCTGGTGTAAGACCGGGTAAGCCTACTTCGGATTTTATCGATAATATTTTAACTAAAATAACTTTGCCGGGTTCTATATTTTTAGCAATAATTGCAATAATTCCGACATTTCTGATGAAACTTGGTGTAACTCAGGGATTATCCCAGTTTTTTGGAGGTACGAGTNNTTTGGATACATTGCAGCAGGTTGAATCACATTTACTCATGAGACATTATGATGGTTTTATGAAAGGTTCAAAATTAAAATCCAGAAGGTTCTGATAAAAAATGTCTTTAATAAAGACAAAAGAAGAAATAGAATTAATGAGGGAAAGCTGCAAAATTGTAGCTGATGTTCTTAAATATATTAAAGATTTCATTTTACCCGGTGTAACTACAAAAGAATTAGATTCGAGAATCGAAGATTTTATAATATCTCACGAGGCTTATCCTGCATTCAAAGGTTACGGACCCAAAAAAAATAAATTTCCGGCGAGTAGTTGCATTTCAATAAATGNNATTGTTTCTGTTGATGTTGGTGTTAAAAAAAACGGATATTTTGGTGATTCTGCCTATACTTTTAGTGTGGGTAAAGTATCAGATAAAAAGAAAAGATTGATGAGAGTTACCGAAGAATCATTATATAGAGGAATTGAAATGGCTTTAGCAGGGAATACTCTTAATGATATTGCCGGCGCAATACAAAATTTTGTCGAAGGATCAGGTTACGGGGTTGTAAGGTCTCTTTGTGGTCACGGTATCGGTAAGAATCTTCACGAAGACCCGGCTGTCCTGAATTATTATAGTTCTACTAATAATATGAAACTATTAAGGGGTATGACTTTGGCTATCGAGCCGATGGTGAACTATGGGACTTATGCAGTTGTTACCTTAAAAGACGGTTGGACTACAATCACTAAAGATAATGAACCTTCAGCTCATTTTGAGCATACGATTTTGATTACTGACGCAGAACCGGAAATTTTAACAAAATAAATACTAATTTAGTATAATTGGTAAAACAAGATTCAATAAAAGTTGATGGTATTATTACGGATATTCTTCCAAACACAAGTTTTAAAGTAAAACTTGAGAATGGTCATGAAATTCTTGCTCATATTTCCGGTAAAATGAGAATGAATTATATTAGAATATTGCAGGGAGATAAAGTTACAGTAGAACTTTCGCCTTATGATCTTACTAAAGGCAGGATTACTTATAGATATAAATAAATTAAAGTGTCATTCAATCAGGGTTGAAAAACCGGTTGAAAGGTGCTCAATTAATTGAATTATAAACGAAAAATACTTATTACAATGAAAGTCAGAAGTTCAGTAAAAAAAATGTGTGACAAATGTAAAATTATAAAACGCAATGGTGTTGTACGCGTTATTTGTCCGAATCCGAAGCACAAACAAAGGCAGGGATAATTTATCCGCCTTTTGAAACAGGGAAATAATTTTATTTTGAAAATTCAAAAAGATAATCAGGAGAAAATAAATTGGCAAGAATAGCTGGAGTTGATTTACCAAAAAATAAAAGAATCGTCATCGGGCTAACTTCAATTTTTGGTATTGGCGTTTCAACATCAAAGAAAATATTATCACGACTTGGTATCGATGAAAACATCAAGGTCTCGCAACTGACGGATGACCAGACGAATCATATCAGAAATGCCATCAGCAGTGAGTTTAAAGTAGAAGGTGCTTTAAAATCGGAAGTTCAGATGAATATTAAAAGGTTGATGGATATCGGAACGTATAGAGGAAAAAGGCATAGAAAAGGCTTACCGGTTCGCGGACAAAGAACGAGAACGAATGCAAGAACAAGAAAAGGAAAGAGGAAAACTGTTGCGGGCAAAAAGAAAGCTGTCGCTAAGAAATAAGATATAATTTTAATAATCTTAATTTTAAATTTTAAATAAAATTTGTTTTGGCAAAAACTTTTAAAAAATCGAAGAAAAAAATTCAGGTAGAATCAAATGGAATTGCTCATGTAAAAGCTACATTTAATAATGTCATTGTTACTTTAACGGATATGTATGGAAATACGATTTCCTGGGCGTCCTCCGGAAAAATGGGATTTAAAGGTTCAAAAAAGAATACTCCTTTTGCAGCACAATTAACGGCAGAATCAGCCGCAAAAGAAGCAATTGATTCAGGACTTAAAAAAGTTGAAGTTCTTATTAAAGGTGTTGGTTCCGGACGAGATGCGGCAGTCAGGTCTTTGAATACTTCAGGGTTGGAAATTACATCTATTAAAGATATTACTCCTTTACCTCACAATGGATGCAGACCACCGAAGAGAAGAAGAGTTTAAAATAATACAATAAATTTATATGTTGTTGAAAGATTTCGGCATCTTTAAAACAGTTAAATATAAATCAACACTCATAGATTAATTTTAAATAAAAATAAAAAAACATAAAATAACATAAAATAAATGGCAAGATATACCGACGCAAATTGTAAATTGTGCAGAAGGGAAAGAACAAAGCTCTTTTTGAAGGGAACAAAATGTTATACAGACAAATGCCCGATTGAAATCAGAAATTATCCTCCCGGACAGCATGGATTAAGCAAAAGGCCAAGAATCAGCGATTATTCATTACAGCTCAGGGAAAAGCAAAAAATTCGTAAAACATATGGATTACTTGAAAAACAATTCAGAAATTATTTTGAATTAGCTGCAAAGAAAAAAGGGATAACCGGGGAAAATTTAGTCAAATTGCTTGAAAGCAGATTTGATAATACTTTGTATAGACTCGGATTAGCTCCTTCAAGGAAATCTGCGCGCCAGCTTATAAATCATAAACATTTATTGGTTAATGGAAAAGTTGTAAACGTTCCTTCATTTTTATTGAAAGCCGGGGATGTCGTACAGGTTCGTGATAAAAGTAAGAAATTACCCGTATTTCACGAAGCAATGAAAAGAATGAAGGATAATATGATTGTTCCATGGCTTAATCTCGATAAAGCAAATATGTCCGGAACTTTTCTGCATATTCCTGAAAGGACAGAAGTGCCGTTTATCGGAAACGAGCAGCAAATCGTAGAGTTATACTCTAAATAATTTTTTTAACTTAATTTTTAATTTTATACAAAAATGAAGATTAATCATTTACAAATACCTGAAAAAGTCGTAATTGAAGAATCAACATACACAGATACTTACGGGAAATTCATAGTTCAGCCTCTTGAAAGAGGTTATGCTGTTACAATTGGTAATGCTTTGAGAAGGATACTCGTTTCTTCACTTCCGGGAACTGCAATAGTAGCAATTAAAGTAAATGATATACAGCACGAATTTACACCAATCAAAGGTATAGTTGAAGACTTGTCGGAAATTATTCTGAATTTAAAGGAAATTAAATTCAAAGATTTAACAAATAAATCGAATAAAATTGAATTGAAATTATCCGGTCCCGGTGAATTTACTGCTCAGGATATACAAAATGCTACGGCTGATTTTCATATAATGAATCCTAATCACCACATTGCAACATTGAACAAAGATGCACATCTTAATCTTGAGCTGAGAATGGGATATGGAATAGGTTATGTGCCTTCCGAAGAAAATAAAAAATACGAATTTCCTATCGGGGTTATTCCTATAGATTCAATTTTTTCGCCTGTTACGAAAGTTAATTATATAATTGAAAATACACGCGTCGGGCAAAGAACAGATTATGAAAAATTAATTCTTGAAATATTTACAAACGGGACAATGAATCCCGAAGAAGCTGTAATAATCTCTTCGAGAATATTAAAAGAACATGTTCAGTTATTCCTCGACCTGAGGCCGGAGCTGGAAGAAAAGAAAGTAGAAGTCAGTGAAAAAGACGAACAATTTGAAATGATTAGAAAAATATTATTGACTCCCGTCGATGAACTTGATCTTTCAGTCCGTTCACAGAACTGTTTACGTTCGGCTGAAATAAAATCTATTGCTGAACTTGTAAGTAAAAATGAATCCGAAATGCTTCATTTCAGAAATTTCGGCCGAAAGTCTTTAGCGGAATTGACCGAACTCATTGAAGGATTCGGTTTAACTTTCGGAATGGATATTGATAAATATCTTAAAGAAGAGAAAAATAAATAAAACTAAACTTATAAATTATTTTAGATGGAACATAGAAAAAAAGGAAGAAAATTAAAAAGAACTGCAAGTCACAGGAAAGCTTTACTATCAAATATGGCTATTTCTCTTATTAAATATAAAAGAATTAAAACAACCGAAGCGAAAGCAAAAGAACTTAGAACATATATTGAACCATTATTGACAAAGTCAAAAAAAGCGATGGGTTTCTTAAATTCGGATCCGGAAAAATCCATTCATCAGAGAAGGATTGTAAGGAAATTGTTAAATGATAAAGAAGCTATCAGAATATTATTCGATGAAATTGCCGAAAAAATTAAAAACAGGCCCGGTGGCTACACAAGAGTTTTAAAAACAGGATTCAGACCGGGAGACGGAGCCAATGAAGCAATCATCGAATTTGTAGATTATAGTATATTTAAGGAAAAAGAAGCTGCACAGAAAAAGAAAGAAGAAAAAAAGAAGCCGGGTGAAACAAAAGAAACAGATATGGCTCCTGCGGAAGAAACCAAGCCGGTTGAAGAAAAAGAAGCTAAAGATAAAAAGAAAGTTTCAAAACCCAAAAAAGAAACTAAAAAAAATACGGGTAAGGAAAAAACCGAAAAAAATAAAACGGATAAAAAAGCGAAAACAAAAACATCTGAAGGTAAACCAAAAAAGGTTACAAAAATTTCCAAACCCCGGAAGCCCAAAANNATAGACCCTGAAACAAGTTCAGGATGACAAATGCATAACTTCAATTACTGATTTAATTTTACCTGTAAGAATTAATAATCAATTCCATTTATGTTAAACTTGCCGGGTTAATCTTAAGACTGATTTTTCTATTTCTTTAATACTAAATTATTCTTATTTTTACTAAAGAATGCAGTCATTTTTATAGAATTTTCAACAATAAGGTACTTTTCGTTATTTAATGTCTTAACTTTGTTAGAGTATAAAAAATATTCAAATTCTTAAATTTTATAAGTTAAGGTCGTTTAATATTTAAAAATTTTAAGATGAAAATTAAATCAGCTGAATTTATTAATAGTATTTATGATTTACGGACATTACCGAAAACCGTTCTCTCTGAATTTGTTTTCGTAGGCCGGTCAAATGTCGGGAAATCATCTTTAATTAATAAAATTTGCAATAAAAAGAATTTAGCTAAAATAGGTTCAGTTCCCGGGAAAACAAGACAACTGAATTATTTTTTAATAAACGAAGATTTCTATCTTGTTGACCTGCCCGGATATGGATACGCAAAAGTTCCGGAACAGATACGTGCAGGCTGGCGTAAGCTTGTTGAAGAATATATCAGTGAAAGACAAAATGTTAATATGGTCTTTGTATTAATTGATGCCAGGCACGAGCCGACATATCTCGATGAACTGATGGTAAGCTGGCTTGAATATTATGAAATTCCGTACACAATTGTTCTCACGAAAGCTGATAAAATTTCCAAAAATAAAATGGAAAAACAAATTTACCGGGCTGCTAAAATCGTAAATAATGATGAACTCTGCAAAGATTTTATTCCGTTCTCAATCATAACCGGCGAAGGAAAATCCGAAATCATTCAGTTAATCGAAGAGGCATTAAAAAACCCGGTTGCCAAAGAAAGTTGATTGTTACGTTTTATATTTGGTTTATTTTATATCCAATTCCTGAATTATAAAATTATCGGGTCGGTGAAAAATTTAATGATAAGAAATATTAATTTTTGATTTTTTATGCATAATTTAAAAGACCCGCCGGAAAAGAAATTGCGGACTTGATTAATTATAATTCAAATTAATCGTTGTTCTTATTTTAAATATATTGATTTACGAATTATTTATGAAATTATTTGTTTAAATGCCTCTCCCAATGAATGTAATTAGAATCCTTGTTGCAGATAAAGTTGATGAAAAATATTTTAAAATATTTGATAAAAATTTATTTATCATTGAATTTAAAATCGGAATATCGAATTCCGAAATATTACTTCTTCCCGCAAAATATCACATTTTAATAATCCGTTCAACGCGCGAAATCAATAAACAATTTCTTGATACCTGTAAATTCAAAGTGATAGCAACCTGCTCGCGGGGTACCGACCATATAGATGTTAAAACCGCAAAGAAAAATAAAATAAAAATTTTGTATTCGGAAAACGGGAATTATGTATCAACTGCCGAGCATACGGTGGCTTTAATACTGGCAATATATAAAAAAATTTGTTTTGCCGATAAGCTCGTTCGCTCGGGAAATTTTGCCGGAACGGATTTTGAAACATATGAATTAAAAGGTAAAAAGATAGGAATAATCGGGATAGGCAAGGTAGGGTCGTATGTTGCGAAGCTTGCTTCAGCGTTCGGTATGATTGTTTATGCGAACGATATTGACAGGGAAGTCAGGCTTAAAAACCCGCACCTCAAATTTAAAAGCCTTAAATATATTATAACAAATTCTGACATAATTACAGTTCATATTCCTTTAAATAAATTTAACGAAAATTTCATTTCGCAAAAAAAGTTAGAACTCTTAAAAAAAAATTCAGTTTTAATTAATACATCAAGGGGTAAAGTTATCGAGGAAAAATATTTATTAAAAATGTTAAAAGAAAAGAAAATATTTTTTGCCGGGCTTGATGTTTTTGAGAATGAACCCTTTATAAATAAAAGATTTTTTTCATTTGAAAATGTCATATTAACAAACCATATTGCAGGAAAGACAGTGGAGAGTAAACATAAAATAGTGGAAGAAATTTTGTTGCAAATAAAAAATTATTGCACATATAAAAACATTAAAATATGAAGAAATTTTTACACTTGACTATATTAAAAACTAAAAATATTCATACAAAAATGTATATTGACAAGTTTTTATAATAGTATTATATTGACGAAAAGGTATTTTTAGTTCGTTCTTAAATAAACAGTATTTTAATTACATAATTCTAAAAAATAAAACTTAAGGAGAAAAGAAATGCTTAAAAAATTAATTCTGCTTGTTATTGTTATTGTGTTCGTAAGTAGTTTTACTTATGCTGGACCGGGATTGACACCGGAACAGAAAAGTAGACTTATGACACTGAAAACAAAAATTACGGTAGTAGGTGACGCTGTCGTAGGTGTTGGTGACAAGTATGCAAATTTAAAAGGTATGAAATATGCAATACCTACAAAAACAGTTGGTATAAGTCGTTTCGTTCCGACAGGTTGGATAACTGGTGTAACTTATACAGTTATGAATACTCCCGACCAAACTATGTATGACCTTTTATCTAATGGTACTCCAAACTGTATTATACAAAATTCTGCAACTCCGGATCACATTTCCGCAGTTTATATGTGGGATAATTTTGGTGACCCTGTTGCAACAAGTCCTAACAGAAGATCAAAATATTATTACTCAACGGATAGAGGCGTTACCTGGTCATTTATTTCTAATGTACCAGATACAAGAACCGGTTATACGGTTGTTGATTATATAAGCGATGGTAGAGAAGTTTTTGCGAATCATCCGGGTGCAGGTACTTCCGATATAAGGGCAAAACTTTTGGTTGATGCATTCGAGGGACTCGGTTCGTTTTCTATATTAGATGCCGGACAAAGAGCAAATACTCAGGTCATTTGGCCAAGATTTGTTCCGACAAGTAGCATTACTTTACCAAATAAATTTGTTGTGGTTGCTTCATCAAATAGTACAACATATGATTCAACATTTTTATCTATTGAAAGCGGATCGCTTACACCTCCGGGAACATGGTCTCCTTGGACTCCTATATATGCAGCTTCAGCGGAAACTTATAAAGTTGCAAGAGGTGATGATGGAAGAATAGGATTAGTTTACATAGCTCCAAATTTACCTGCCGGTTCACCTGACGATGGCGACATTTATTTTCAGGAATCAACGGATAACGGTACTACATTCACTCCAAAATTAAAAATATGGGATTGTAATTTTACTACCGATAGTACAGCAGCCCTCAGAGGTCTTGATATAGTCTACTTAGGTAATTCTCCAAAAGTAGTATTTGAAATTAATTGGAGTGACCAGGCAGGACATTATCAACCTGCAAATCCAAAATCTTGTATTAGATTTTGGTCACCCACTTTACCCGGTTCAGATCCAAATAGAAGCATCATAATAGCTGACACAACAAGAGTTGGATACCATCCGGCAATTGCTCAAACAGGTGGTGCTCCAACTGCATCAAATGACGTTTTAACTCCTATGTGCAGACCGGGTATTGGTAAATCCGGAACAGCTTTATTTGTATCATTTATGGTTCCATTCGGTCCTGCTGATAATAGTTATATCGGTGGTACTCCTGATACGTGTTCATATAATGCTATTTGGTTAACAGCTTCAGGTGATGGCGGAAGTTCATGGAAAGCTCCATTGATGATTACACCTGCCGATTCATCTTTAACAGGAATAAGAGATTGGACATTTCCGAGTATTTCAAAATGGAATGATTTTACATCTACAACCTGTTATGCTAATATTGCAGTATTAAATGATTCAGTTCCGGGAAGCTATTATTCTCACGTAAATAATGGTCCTGCACAATCTAATTTTGTTTTTATGAGAGTTCAAGTTCCGGCTCCTGTATTTATTAATACTATTTCAACAGAAGTTCCGAATAATTATTCATTATATCAAAATTATCCGAATCCTTTTAACCCNNAAAAAATGATGTTAATTAAATAATAAATTTATTATTATAAATGAATTTACAATGACCCTCATAGTAATTAAATAAGTTTTATTATTATGGGGGTCGTTTTTTTAAAAATCAAAATATATTGGAGGGAGTAATGAGGGATTATACAATTTTTAAGGTTATTCCCCTTTTGCTTTTCGCATTTCTTATTTTAATTCCGGTTTCAACTCAGGCTCAATCTTCAGGTAGTGNNTGATAACGGAGATTACGTTATTCTTAACGTCGATGTCGGAAGTTATACTATTGAAGCATCTTACATCGGTTATGAATCAAAAAAACAAACAGGTGTCAGAGTTTCCGTTGATCAAAAGACTAAAGTTAATTTTGAACTTTCGCTTTCCGGTGAAATAAAAACAGAAGTTATCACCATTGAAGCAGAAAGAAAAGGTATCGATGTCGAACAAAGCGGTAGAATTATCGAAAGTTCCCAGATACAAAATCAGGGAACNNTAAAAACTCAGGAACACGCGGAATCACAAACATCGTCTCTAAAACAGCAGGTGTTGTTCAGGATGAAAGAGGCGGCTCCTTAAATATCAGGGGCGGCAGAAGCAGTGAAAATATTGTCATTGTAGATGGTGTTCAAACAACGAATCCTCTCGATGGTTCTTCGAGGGCTTTCGTACCTAACAATTTATTACAGGAAATCTCGGTTCTTACGGGAGGTTTCGGTGCCGAATATGGGAACGTTCTTAGCGGCGTTATTAACGTCTCTACAAAGAGCGGTACCGATAGATACACGGGTTCAGTTGAATTAGTTACTGATGAATTCACAGGCAGAGCACTCGATACGAAATCTCAGGGATATAATTTATATAATATATCTTTTGGTGGTCCTTTAATTCCTACAAAGGGTCTGTCAAAAGTTCTTAATTTCTTCGGAAGTGTCGAAAGAACTTTCTTAAGAAATTCTCTTGATTCTTGGATCGTGGACAAAGTTCCGATTATAGTGCCTAATGGTAATATTAAAGATGATGAATCCGGAAACTGGTCTTATAACGGAAGATTTAATATTAATTTGAATGAAATAAAAAATGCTAAACTTCCGATTATTTTAAAATTCGGAACTTCGGTTAATTTAAATCGTTCAAGAGTTTTTTACGGTGGAAACGTGTTGGAAAATTCGTCTCGAAATCCCGTACTCGAAAGTGATGATTATCAATATTTTGCAAGACTGATTCATAATGTAACGAGTAAATTTTTCTATGAAGCTCAGTTTAGTTATTTCAGAACATACTCGGAGCAGAGTGACCCATCTCTTGGAAGCAATGTCCAATGGTATGGTGACACAAATCACGTGCCCGGATTGAATGCATATTATCAATCTTTGGGTATCCAGAATGCACAGGGAAAAGGTTTAAGTACAGATCCTGCTACTTCATATCTGTATAATATGCCAAATACTATCATTGATGCCTATCAACGACTCGATTTAAGTTACCTTGGTGGTAAAGTTGATGCTACCTGGGCTTTGCTCACAAAAAAATTTGGTGAACATGAAATAAAATTTGGTGGTGAATACAAATATAATACATTAAAAAGAGAAACTATAAATCCTATTGTTCTTTCTGATTTATCTATTTCGAACCCGTTCGATAGATGGTACGGTACTAACCAGGCAAGATTTAAAGGTTATGGATATAATATTGTTGACCCGTTCACCGGTGTTACAATTGCCGATGGCAGTGATGCAAAACATCCGATTATCGGTGGAATGTATATCCGCGATAAAATAAGTTTTTCAGACTTTAATTTTAACGGCGGGATAAGAGTGGATTTTCTTGATGTTAATGATAAAATTCTTAAAGACATTAATGATCTTGTTGGTCCTGATGGTTTACTAATTTCAGGTGATGAATTTACTCAAAGTAAAATGAATTGGTATGTTAGTCCGAGACTTGGTTTCTCTTTCCCTGTAACTGATAAAACCGTATTCCATGCACAATATGGAAAAATGGTTCAAATGCCGCAATTAACTTATTTATATGTCAGTCAACCGACATTACAAAGATTTTTCGCAACATCTCTACAAGACGTAATAGAAAATTCGTCCCTGCAACCAACTAAATTAACACAATATGAAATAGGCTTGAAACAACAAGTCGGTGATGTTATAGATATGGGTGTCACGGCATTTTACAAAGAATCTACAGACCTTATTGGTGCCGCTAGGGTATTCGCATCATCAACAGTTCCGGTTCCTTTTGTTACTTATGAGAACATTGACTTCGCTATTTCAAGAGGATTCGATTTCTATTTAAGTATGAGAAGAATGAATAGAGTTGCTATAAACGTAGCGTATACTTTGGCATATGCATCAGGTACGGGTTCTGACCCAAATTCGAAATTTAGTTTGGCAAATAATCCACAGCAGGAATTGCCTATGTTCGTATATCCGCTCGATTACGATCAGAGGCATACCGGTGCAATAAATCTTGATTACAGGTTTGGTGAAAATGATATTCCAAAAGGATTTGTAGGTGCAGTTTTAAAAAATTTAGGTCTCAATCTTGACTTCAGTTTCAACAGCGGAAGACCTTATACACGAAGGGAAGCTTCACAAACAGCAACAGGTACAGGCAGTGATATTATTTTATCAGCAAAAAATGAAGTTTACAGAGACTGGAATTATCAACTTGATTTAAAGCTGGATAAAACCGTAAGTATCTGGAAAACAAACTGGAACTTCTATATTTATTGTATAAATGTTCTAAATACAGAAATCGTTAACAACGTGTTTAATGATACCGGAATACCTGATAATAACGGCTTCCTGACAACCGCTACAGGTGCTTCAAGATTTGAAACTGATCCTGTTTTCGCGAAACTTTGGCCTGAAAGGATAAATTTCTTTACGAATTATGGTCCACCAAGGCAGGTCAGATTCGGCATTAATGTAAATTTCTAAGTTCCTAAGTACAAATATAGGTTCGAGATTTGAAATTAAATTTTTTATTAATTCAATTGTAGAGAAAATGAAATTATACAAATTATTAATTTTTTTAATTATCTTTGTTTATGCTGCTCTCGGTGTTGCAAAACCGAGGGTTTCATTAACAAAAGACCCATTTCCGCGACCAAACGGTATAGATGCGCAGGTTACCCGTGCATGGTCGAATTTAAATGCGAATAATATAGATGCATATTTCTGGAATTCCGGGGTATTTGACCAGAATCCCACTATTACGAATACTGCCGGTTTTATTTGGCCCAAGGGTTCAGGAAAAACAGCTATATTTACCGCAGGATTAAGCATCGGATGTTATATAACTGATGCAACAGGTACTCCAAGATTAGCGGAAGTGATGGCTTCTTATAACGGAGAATATTCACCAGGGGCAGTAAAAACTACAGGTGGAGCTCATTCCTGGGATAATGACCCGAAATTTAAGATTTATGTAATCCATGCAGGTGATAATGCAGGTAATAATACGGATTATGCCAACTGGATAAACGTTATTCCTTATGGTGCTCCATTTTATGATGTTAACAATAATGGAGTATATGACCCGGGTATTGATATCCCCGGGCAAAAAAATGCTGCTGAAACAATATTTCAGTGTTTAACTGATGCGAACGCATCTGCAAGAACTTCAGGTGAAGGTTTCGGTGGAGGTATAAGTTCTCCACTATTATATGCAGAACTTCACTTCACAGCCTGGTGTTATAATACGCCCGGGTTGGAAGATTTACAGTTTGTCAATTGGGTTCTTATAAATAAAGGTGATAGTGCATGGAGAAAAACTTTTACAGGTGTTGTTGTAGACCCTGACCTTGGTGATGGTAATGATGATTATATCGGTTGCGATACTGTAAATAATATTAATTTAGGTTATTGTTACAATGCAACAAATAATGATGCTATGTATGGAATAGCCCCGCCGGCTTCCGGTATGGACTATTTTAAAAGCCCGATTGTTAAAACTCCGGGACAGCCAAATGACACACTTGGCTTGACCTCATTTTCATTTTTTACAAATACGTCTGTTTCTCCGCCTCCTTGCGAATCAGACCCGAACGGAGAATCTTACCCTGCATATTTGATGCTAAAAGGTGTAAAAAAAGATGGTTCTCCTTATCTTGACCCTACTCAATCTCCTCCAGCAGTTACAAAATTCTGTTACCCGGGGGACCCTGAAACGGGTGTGGGTTGGACTGAACTTAAAGGTTCTGTTCAAAATTGCGGTGGTACAAATGGAACAACTATTGCCACAAATCCAAAAGGAGATAGAAGATATATATTCGCTTCAGGAAGAGAGGATTTTACCATAAATCCGGGTGATACACAAAATATAGTTCTTGCTCAATTTGTCGCAAGAGGTACTTCAAATTTGAACTCAGTTACAAAACTCAAAAGTCTTGCAAAAACTGCTAAATTAATTTATTTATCAGATTTTAACGTAACTCCACCTCCAAAAGGACCGCAGGTTGGTACTTCTTATGTACCTTTACAAAATGGTTTATGTAATATTGTTTTAAATTGGGATGATAGAGCTGAAACTTATCAGTATTGGGATACTATATTTTACCAAAGTACGGATTCAAATATTTATAAATTTCAAGGATATGAAGTTTATGAGATAAACAAATTTTCAAATTCGATTCCTGATTTTACAAAACCGGAAACAATTGATTTAACGCAAATTGCTTTGATTGATGCTTATGACTTAAAAGATAATATTGGACCATTAATTGATACATTTTCGACAGGTTTGTCAATAAATAATGTTGAACAATTTGCTCCATATCCAATTGTTCCTCCTTATAAATTTGCTTCTCCACCGAGCTTTCCAAATAAAGGACTTAATAGAAGTATCACTTTGACTGGAACAAAATTTGCTCAAAATTATGGTGGACAAACAAGCTTTATTTATGGACAGGAATATCAATTCGCTGTTGTTGCTTATGCAGTAAGCAGCTCAAGAACTATTAGAAGAGGATTCAGGGTGATAAGAAACTCCGTGTCCACGCAGATAATTAAAGTTAAACCTGTAATGCCGCCTGCCGGTACGGTTAGAGCACTTCATAATGGTGATACATTAAATACAACATCGAGAGATTTATCTGTAATACCTATTATAAGGAATCAGGATATTTTGCTTAATGCCACTTACAGGGTGTTATATAATCCTTTAACGGAAATATTCGATACTACGTATAATATTTTAAGAAAACTCGATGGTTCAAATAATTTCGATACAATTAAGACAAAACAGAAATATGTTAATTATAAAAATACATTTGATGATTCATCAAAAGTTATAGATGGAATACTTTTCAAAGTACAAAATTTGAGATTTTCTTCTGATGGTAAATCGAATGTAGTNNGGCAAGATTACGGGGATGGGAATACAAACCTGCTAATCATCAATATATTAAAGGCAGCAAATATCTGCCAACCGGTAGTTTTTCACCCTGGCAATCCGCTTCGATGAGCGTTTCTTATCCAAGTTCAAATACATATATAGGATTAGCCTCAAAGGTTAAACCAAATCAATTACGTAGGGTTAAAATTGTATTTTCGAATACAAATACCTCAAGAGCATATCACTATGTAGATTCGACGGAAATCAGATACCAATTATTTAAAGATTTTATTACGGTTCCTTTTAAAGTCTATGAATCAGATTATACTGATAGTACAACAACAGATAGACAAGTAAATTGCGCTGTAATCGAATCGGATGAAATAAATCCTGTTACGGGACAATGGAACCCTACTTCAGATTCTCTTGGTGGTAAATTATTTTTAGCTATTTTTAGTTCAAATTATGATACCACACATCTTGAATATCAATATAATACTAACGGTACTCGTGTAAATTTATATTTTAATTTACCAAGTCTTGATGTTATGTACGTTTGGTCGCCAAGGTTAATGTATGATGGTGCAAAATTTGTAGATAACGATGAATTATGGTTCTATAATTATTCTACTTATGTTCCGTATATTCAGGGAAATTTACCTTTTTATGTTGATTTTCATGTAACTGCGCCTCTTTTTGGAAATGTTTCAACTGCGAAATCAACAAATGCACTTAATAATATCAGGGTAGTTCCGAATCCATATTTAGGATTTAGTACTCTGGATAGAAGTTCGTCAGATAAATTTGTTACTTTTAGAAATCTTCCTTTACAATGCACTATTAAGATATATACTTTAAACGGTGACTTAATTCAAACACTTGTGAAATCGAACACCGGCAATGCGGCAACTTCAAGTACGCTGGAATGGAATTTACAGAACTTTGAAAAGACACCTGTTGCATCCGGAGTATATATTGCTTTAATCGATGCTCCGGGTATTGGTCAGAAAGTTGTTAAGCTGGCTGTATTTACGACGCAAGAAAGAATTAATTTTTAAATTTAATAGTAGAAACTTTTTAATCTGTTTAATCAGGTTTAATTGTTTAATTAAAACGTAAGGAGAAAAGTATAATAATGAAATTAAATCATATAAAAATAACAACAATAATATTAACATTAATCATAATTGTTAATATTGGGTTTGGCGGACCGAGAAATAAATTCGGAACTGAAGCAGCTCCGGAATTGCTCATACCAATTGGTTCTGTTGGAACAGCATTAAGCGGTTCTAATTTATCCTTCGTTACCGGTGTTGATGCAATATACTGGAATCCTGCCGGATTAGCCCAATTAAATTCTCAAAAAGCCGAAGTTCTTGTATCACACATGCAATATTTTGGTGATATGAATATGCAGTACCTTGGGGTCGGCGCAAAATTAGGTAGTTTAATGAATATTGGTGTCAGTATTGGTTCTTTGAATATCGGAGACATAATGGAAACAACAGAAATTCAACCTGATGGTACGGGTACTGTTTTTAAACCGACATATGTAATCGCAGATTTAACCTTAGCAAGACAAATGACAGATAAAATCAGATTCGGAACGAATGTAAAAATTATAAGTGAAAATGTTGCGGAAGTTTCTGCAACAGGATTTGCTTTGGATTTTGGTATACAATATAAAGGTGGTAGTACAGGATTTGCATTCGGTATAGCAATAAAAAACCTGGGACCTTCTATGACTTTCAGCGGATCCGGACTCGATAGGACAGTAATTGGTGTTAATGGACAAA
>PNBM01000371.1 GCA_003135995.1 Ignavibacteriota bacterium
GAATATTTTAAATTTCATAATTTTATTTATTATATTATTAAATTAATTTTAAGAATAATCCTAATAATGAAGCAACAATATAAAAAGTTAATTCTTAATTTAATTTTTCCAAAATCATCATTTTAAAAGTGATTTTAAGAAACAAATCGATCATTATTTATAGAAATTATTCAAAAAGTCTAATAATTCTTGATTCTTTTTTACATTTTTCTTGACTATTTCATAAGCTTTAGAATTAACTTTTTCTCTATTATATAAATCATCAGCAACGTCATAAAATAATTTATCTCTAATCAATAATTCATTAGTAATTATTTTAATTTTTGTAATTAGCATCAACTGTAAATCTAAAAGTTCTTTAAACGACAGTTCTGCTGAAGGAGTTAATAATAAGTTTTTCATAATTCAAACTTCTTTGTAAATATTTATAATTAAATTCATTCCTCAAATAATAAGAGCGAGAAAAAATTATTTGTTTTTGATATTTCCATTATAATAATCCAATACATCAAAAACGCTTATAATTTCATGAGAAATAAGAGAATCAAACAATATAGAATGATCTATTTTATTTAAATGAATATAATTATTTATATATTCAAATAGAAAGATTGTATTATTATTAATTTTACTCAATGTGTCTTTAATTATTAATATAAATTCCTGTGCCTTTTTATATAATGGGCAATTTAGATCTATAGATTTAAAATTATTCAAGGCTGAATGATAATGTTTATTATTAAAATCTTCAATACCTATATAATAGTTTTCAACATTTATAATTTTATTCTCAAATGTTTTTTTTATATTAATGAATAAAGAATCTGAGTAATCATTTTTATTATAATTATTTTCACCAAAGAGGTNNCTCTAAAACCCGGCTTTTTACCCACCAAATATTTATATAAGACATCAGCTTCCTTTTTTGCTTGCTTTTTTGATATTGTATTTTCCATTTAATATTTTTTTAAATCTTCATTTATATATTCTTGAGATTTAATAGGTTTTTTATCATTTTATTATTATTAAAAAAATATCTTATAATAATTATTTTTAAATATAAAATAAGACTTTATTAAAATTATTAAATCGATTTTAATATTAAACCTAATACAAAAGAAATAACTGAAATAGTTAATTCTTGATTTGCTTTTTTCGGAAATTTTTGTTTGTCAATAAAATACAATATTATTCCCACCAATGGAATAAAAAAGCAAATAATTCCCATACCCCAATTTATTCCTTTATTTGGATTTGCTTCAATTTTATTATTTTTTTTCAAAGTAAAATATACTATTAATATCGGTATTGAAATAACGATTAAAATTAATATTATTTCTGGTGTTCCTAAACTGAACATTTAAATCTCCTTTTTTAATATNNAATTACAATAGTGAATTTATTGAAACAAAATATTAATTCTTTCTTCCCATATATAAATATTAAAGTGATTACAGCATTTTAGTATTCTTTAATAAATTAACAATGTTATTTATGCAGAGCAACGTATTAAAGAAATGTTTACAAGATGATTCGTTGTCGAAAATTCACGATTTTAAATAAAAATAACAAGTAAGATATTTTTATAAATTCGTTCCCGATGTTGCCATCGGGAACGAAAGGATGATTTACTTTTTTACTCTTTTTCACGCAACCCTTTTACTCTATATCACAAGTTACTTTTACCACATCGCAATATTGTCCGACGGGGCGGTCGTTTTTGAAGTAGCGTAAACGATAATATCGAATTTCCGGAGTATGTGCGACTTTGTTTTTTCGTGTATCTTCAAATGGCGATTTCATAACCCTTCCGATTTCCGCCCACACTAAATTATCATAACTGCACTCGATTATAACTCCATCGAGAAAGCCTTTTATCCAGTCGATAATAACCTTGTCGGGAAGATTTGTAACTTTTGTAACTTCCGGAACCACCGAATCATAATCAACAGGTACTTTCGCCCTTCTGATTCCAAGTAACTCAGCATCGGCTTCGTCGAAATTCGGTGCCGCCTGAATGGCTTCGAAAATGGGCATAATAGCTTTCTTAGCCCTTTCGAGTTCCTCGTTTTTTAATTTATTGCTTTCTTTTGAAACTTGTTTATCAGTATTTGCTTTGCTGATAACAGTCGGAATGTTTGTATTATGACCCTGAATAATGGTCATAGTTGCGGGGATAATTCCATATTTTGTTGCAAGTCCACCCGTATCAAGTTGGATATAGGCGTTTTTGTAATACGGAGCTACCTGAGAATCTTGAGTTGGATAATAAATAGCTTTTTTGATTGTTCCCATTTCTTTTAAACCTGCCTTTCTTTTTTAAAAAATGCTTTTTTTGTTTAAAAATAA
Organism: Ignavibacteriota bacterium; assembly: GCA_003135995.1. Taxonomy (GTDB): domain Bacteria; phylum Bacteroidota; class Ignavibacteria; order Tepidaquicellales; family Tepidaquicellaceae; genus FEN-1257. The sequence goes on from PNBM01000371.1 coordinate 2,350, forward strand.
AGTTTTTTAAGATTTGGAGCCAAAAATTATGCCTGACGAACATTTTTTCACGCTTGAGGAAAACTTTTCCATGCTTGGGGAAAACTTCTCCATGCTTGAGGAAGACTTCTCCATGCTTGAGGAAAACTTCTCCATGCTTCGGGNNCTCCATGCTTGGGGAAAACTTCTGCAAGCTTCAGAAAAACTTCTCCATGCCTGAAGAAAACTTCTGCAAGCATCCCGGAAACCTACGTAAGTTAGCCGATAACTTGAGCAAGACTCCCGGGAATATGCAGAAACTTTAATTATACCAATGTACGGTTTAAAAATATTTTTGCGAGCTTTCTATAAATCTTTAGACTCCTTAAATCCCCCGATTTAAGAAAATTGGATTTTTATGGAAAAATTATTAAGAATTGGTTTTGACAGAAAAATAATTTTCCTACAAGTGAAAACTATAGTTCAACAGCAATAGAGTGTTTGTAATATGTGAAATTATTTGTATAAGTANNAAATAATTTGGTGGGAGAAGTATGACGTATGTCGTCAATATTTTGGATTTCGTTACAGGGCAGGGAGCTATTTAACGAGGATGATTAAAATAAACCATAGATAAATTAGAAGTTATTTTGTTTCAATTTGAACATTTATAATTTTTAAATTGTTAACATTTTAACAATTAACTTTTTAAAAAACAATAATATGAAAAAACTTACCGGGGAAGTTTTTTATCCGTCAGAAGAAATTATTAAAAATTCAAATGTAAAAGACTGGAATAAACTCGAAAAATTTGCAACTGATAATTACGAAGCCTTTTGGGAAAAAGAGGCTAACGAACTTGAATGGTTTCAAAAATGGGACAAAGTTCTTGACGATTCAAACAAACCATTTTACAAATGGTTTACCGGCGCAAAAACAAATATTGTTTATAACTGTTTGGACAGGCATCTGAAAACTTATCGCAAAAATAAAGTTGCACTAATGTGGGAAGGTGAAAAAAGCGGAGATACAAAAGTTTTTTCTTATTTTGCATTGCACAGAGAAGTATGCAAGTTTGCAAATGTTTTGAAAAGTCTCGGCATTCAAAAAGGTGACCGCGTTACGCTATATATGGGACGTATTCCCGAACTCGTGATTGGAATGCTTGCCTGCGCAAGGCTTGGCGCAGTTCATTCGGTTGTCTATGGAGGATTTTCGGTTGAAGCACTTCACGAAAGGCTGGAAGATAGTCATTCAAAAGTTTTAATCACGGCTGACGGTGCGTTTCAAAGAGGAAAAATTGTTCCGCTGAAAGCCATTGCAGATGAGGCATTGCAGAGGGCGGCTTCGGTTGAAAGCGTTCTTGTTGTAAAAAGAACAGGCGAGCCGGTGAATATGGAATTCGGCAGAGACATCTGGTATCACGAACTTGTTAATCTTCCTATTATAAATGCAAAAAATACCCCCGAAGTAATGGATGCAGAAGACCCGCTCTATTTACTTTATACATCGGGAACTACAGGTAAACCAAAAGCAATTTTGCATACAATCGGCGGATATATGACGGGAATATATTCCACGTTTAAATATGTTTTTGATATTAAAGATGATGACCGCTATTGGTGCGCGGCAGACCCGGGATGGGTTACGGGTCACAGCTACATAGTTTATGCTCCCCTGCTAAACGGCGCTACATCTATGTTATATGAAGGTGCTCCGAATTTTCCGTTTCCAAATCGTTGGTGGCAGTTGATAGAAAAATATGGAATCACAATTTTATATACTGCACCGACTGCAATTCGCGGATTGATGCGATATGGTGATGCGTGGCCTAACAGACATGATTTATCTTCGCTTAGACTTTTAGGTTCTGTTGGCGAGCCGATAAACCCCGAAGCATGGAGATGGTATCATAAAGTTATAGGAAAAGATAAATGTCCGATAATGGATACGTGGTGGCANNGAAACAGGAATGTTTATGATTACTCCGACTCCTGATGTACCTTTGAAACCCGGCTCCGGAACAAAACCATTTCCGGGAATAAAAATGGATATACTCGATGAGCAGGGTATTCCCGTTGAAAATGGAGAAGAAGGATTCCTTGTCATAAAAACTCCATGGCCTGCAATGCTGAGAACAATTTATAAAGACCCCGATAAATATATAGAAAAATACTGGAGTAAATATCCGGGGGTATATCTGACAGGCGATTCAGCTAAAAGAGACGACGACGGTTATTATTGGATTATAGGAAGAACGGATGATGTGTTGAAAGTTTCGGGTTACAGGTTAGGAACTGCAGAAGTAGAAAGCGCGCTCGTAAGTCATCCGTCCGTTGCAGAAGCGGCGGCGATTGGACTTCCGCACGACATAAAAGGGAATGCAATACATACTTTTGTTATTTTAAAACAGGGTGTTGAAAAATCCGATAAGCTTGTCGAAGAACTACGAAACCATGTGGGACACGAAGTTGGTCCGATTGCAAAACCGGATTCAATTGAATTTGTTGACGTATTACCAAAAACAAGAAGCGGGAAAATTATGCGTCGTGTTTTGAAAGCACGAGCACTCGGTCAGGACCCGGGAAATATTTCTACGTTAGAAGAATAAGCATATTAAAAAAAAATCAATTTGTAAAATCAAATATGCATCAATTAAATGAAATTGATTCATAACAGCTTTTACAATAAAAACTGCCTTTAATATCAACTTCTTCAACATCGTTTGACGCGTGCATTACGCAATCCCAGTCGAGACAATGAAGCAATCCGAAGTTATGCCCGAGTTCGTGCAGGATTTCTTTTATTGTTCGTTCAAACAAAAGTTCATCATTGCTTTCACCTGTATAAAATTCTTCGTGAAGCCTGCGAATAGAAACAATTGAATATTTCCCTTTCAACTGTGCTTCCCCGAAAATGTACGTAAGGACAGGAACATATAAATCAACACCGGTAAGAATCATCAGGTTATCTTTATTTTCCGGGGTAAGTTTTATGACCTCACTTAGTATTTGCGTAGAATAATATTGTTTTCTTTCATCCGAATAAAACTTTTTCAATTCGAGATTAATATTTAAAATATTAATATTAGACTTAAACACCGACTCTAATGTATTCTGAATTTTAGATAATAATATAACGTCTGGAAATCTAACCGGAACTATATTTATCTTTATCATCTAAATATTTTTTCAAATAATAATTTAAAATCAAATTGAATATATACAAATAATGAAAAACCTTCCGCGTATTTTACGGAAGGTTTTTCAAATATAAATTTTTAATCTTTTGTTACAAAAATAATACGAATAATTATTATTCTAAAACAAAAATATTTTTCTTGGCACAAATTCTTTTCAGTTCTTCCGGCCATACGGTTACAGTAACTTCACCAAAATGTGCTTTCTTCAGCAATAACATCTGTACTCTTCCCTGACCGATACCTCCGCCGATGCTTAATGGAATTTCATCTTTCATTATAGCCTGATGGTAAGGTAATTTAAGGTTATCCATAAGATTTGAGATTTCAAGTTGCTTTACCAAAGTATCTTTTGTAACGCGGATTCCCATTGATGTTAATTCATGACGGCGTTTTGTAAGGTGATTCCAAACCAATATATCACCATTCAAACCGTGTGTATCTTTTCCCGTTTCTTTCGATGTATCTGTCACCCAGTCATCATAGTCTGCTGCGCGCATTTCGTGAGGATATCCGTCTTTTAAAACCCATCCGATTCCGATTATAAATACTGCCGGATGTTCCTGGAGAATAGCTGTTTCGCGCTGTTTACGCGGAAGGTCAGGATACATTTCAAGAATTTCTTCTGCGTGGAAGAATTCGAGTTCGTCAGGAAGATTCGGATAACGCGGGTCATTTAATTGCGGGTACATTTTCTGTACGTGAGTTTCTGCACCTTTTATGACTTTATATATTTTTTTGACTACGTCTTTCAACGTATTAAGATTGCGTTCTTTCTCTGTGCAAGCTCTTTCCCAATCCCATTGATCAACATAAGAACTGTGGTCGTGGTCGAGGAAATAATCTTTACGTACGGCACGCATATCCGTTATGATTCCTTCACCTAAATTGCATTCGTATTGTTTCAGAGCCGGACGTTTCCACTTCGTTGCAGCCTGAACTACCTGTGCATTTAAGCGCGGGGTAATACCGAGACCACACGGAAAATCAATCGGCGTACGTGAGCCATCTCGATCAAGATTATCATTTAAACCGCTTTCCTTGGTAACTATTANNCTATTAACGGAACCTGTACCATCATAAGATTTAATTCTTTGCAAAGATTTTTCTCTATGTAATCTTTTACCGCATAGATGGCTTTCTGTGTTTCTTTTCTGTTCAGGATTGATTTATAATCGTTCGGTAGAATTTTTTCCACCTCCGGATATGTACTTATTCCTGGTCCGGCAAGGTCTGCCCTCTTATCTGACATAATGCTAACTCCTTTGGTTAATGTTTATTTATAAAAAAAAATTAAAATTGAATATTTAATACTTAATATATTTATTAATATATCTTACAAAATTAAGCAATGAAAATTTTATATGAAAGCTAATAAAATTAATAATGCAGCATTCCGACATTTACATTTATAGTATCCTCCTGAACCAGGTTTAAACTTAATGTCCTAGTGTTATAACCATTTCGGTTGGCAACCAATGTAACTGCCCAGGTAGGTCTTGGCATATGAATATTTAAAAACTGAANNCACACTATCGAGTACGGCTCTTGAAACAGAATCTACTGTAAAACCTTTTATATGAGAATCAACATATTCCGTTGAAGTTGAATCCTGACATCCCGTAATTAATATTGCTAAAAAGAAAAGAAATAAAATTGTAGAAATTTGAATTTTTTTCATAATTTTATATTAATTTAAATTATTTAGTTTTTTAATAAATTGAAAATTTATATTTTTTTATGCTTTAGGACCTGAAATTGTTTTGTTTATGATTATCCGAAAATAATTATGTTATGACTATGTTAACTGCTATGAGCCATTTAGTAACAAAATATTTTTAGTACAGGTAACCTGATAAGAAATAAATGTAGTCTAATATAAGCAAATTTTCGTTTTCTGTCTATAATTTAAA
>PNBM01000187.1 GCA_003135995.1 Ignavibacteriota bacterium
GATAAAATTATAATTATTTATTGTTGCTTGAAGAAAAATTTCACAGAGAACACAGAGGTATTCACAGAGATACACCGAGAAGAGCAAAGCTTTTGCACATGAATAGTATGTTATGTTTGAATCATACCGACATTAAACTTTTTTATATCGGGATTATTGNNGCGTTGTTGAATTTCATCGAGGAATATTTTTTTATCGTCTTCGTGAATTTCTTTCCCCTGTTTTTTCATCTGATTGATTTTTATATCAAGAAGTACGTTACTCGCCTGAGAGCCGCCCATTACTGCTATTTTAGCATTCGGATATGCGAAGATAAAACGCGGGTCATAAGCTTTTCCGCACATCGCATAATTTCCTGCACCGTAACTATTGCCTGTAATAATAGTAATCTTCGGAACCGTTGAATTGGCAACCGCATAAATCATTTTAGCTCCATCTTTAATAATGCCGCCATACTCGGATTGAGAGCCTACCATAAATCCGGTTACATCCTGAAGAAACAGAATTGGTATTTTTCTTTGATTACAAACCATAATGAATCGGGAAGCCTTATCGGAACTGTCAGAATAAATCACGCCGCCGAACTGCATCTCCGTTCCTCCCTTTGCAGTTTTTTTGCGTATTAATTCACGCTGGTTCGCCACAATACCGACTGCCCAGCCATCTATTCTCGCAAAACCTGTTATTATAGTTTTACCATAGTCGGGTTTATATTCATCAAATTCACTTTTATCTATTAAGCGTGTAATAAGTTCATAAGTATTATAAGGTTTCGAACTATCTTCAGGAAACACGCCATAAATTGCTTCTTCATGTTCTAAAGGCAGTTCAGGTTTTATCCTGCTGAATCCTGTTTTCGGAGAATCACCGAACTTTGAAACGAGGCTTCTTATTTTTTCTATAGCTGCTTTATCGTCAGAAACTTTTTCATCTGTAATACCTGAAATTGTAGTTGATACATCAGCACCGCCGAGAGCTTCGTTTTCAATTTTTTCACCGATTGCAGCTTTTACAAGATGCGGTCCAGCGAGGAAAATGCTTCCGGTTCCTTCGACGATAATTGTTTCGTCGCTCATAATCGGGAGATAAGCTCCACCTGCAACGCAAGGTCCCATAATCGCGGCAATTTGTGGAATTCCCATCGAACTCATAATTGCATTATTTCTGAAAATTCTTCCGAAATGTTCTTTATCGGGAAAAATATCTTCCTGCAGAGGCAAAAAGACTCCTGCTGAGTCTACGAGATATATTATCGGCAAATGATTTTCCATCGCGATTTCCTGAGCACGCAGGTTTTTTTTACACGTTATGGGAAACCAGGCGCCTGCTTTTACTGTAGCATCATTCGCCACAATTACGCAATCGCGGTTGTGAATTTTACCGATTCCGAAAATCGTTCCTGAGGATGGAGCGCCGCCGTATTCCTCATACATTTTATAAGCAGTATACAACCCGAGTTCAAGGAATGAAGAATTATCGTCAATGAGTAATTGTATCCTTTCGCGTGCGTGAAGTTTATTTTGTGCGTGAAGTTTTTGAATGGCTTTCGTTCCGCCGCCGGATTTTATTTTATCACCAATACCCTGAATATATTCAAGTAAAGATTTGTGAAATGTGAACCGCGTTTTAAAATTATCGTCGTATTTTAAATTCGATTTTAATTCAGACATATTATGTTAAATGGTGAAAAAATATTTATATTAAAAAATACGCAAGCTAAAGCTTGCGGCTACGAAAACGATTACAGAGCAAAATCAACGCAAGCTAAAGCTTGCGGCTACAAGAGCTTATGAAAGAAATATTATTGCAATTAAGCAGTTGCTCTTTTCTTGTTACTTATATAAATGGGCTCTTTTTTTTCAGTAATGACTTCCTGAGTTATAATACAATTGGATACATTTTCTTTTGACGGAATTTTATACATTATATCTATCATTGTATTTTCGAGAATTGACCTCAGAGCGCGTGCACCGGTACCTCTTTTAATAGCAATTTCTGCAACTGCATTTAAAGCATCATCATTAAATTCCAATTCCACGCCTTCCATTCTTAAAAGCTTCTTATATTGTTTCACTATAGCATTCTTAGGCTCGGTAAGAATCGTCAGTAATGCTTTTTTATCGAGATAATCCAACGTAGTAACGACCGGTAATCTTCCGACGAGTTCGGGAATTAATCCGAATTTAATTAAATCGTCCGGTTCAACCTGGGCGAGTATTTCATCTTTCTTAATGTCGCCTTTAGAATACACTTCGCCTGTATAGCCAATCGAACTTTTAGCAACACGTTTTTCTATTATTTTTTCAAGACCATCGAATGCGCCTCCACAAACGAATAAAATATTTTTTGTATTAATATTTACGAGTGGCTGTTCGGGATGTTTTCTGCCGCCTTTCGGAGGTACTCCTGCTATTGTTCCTTCAAGGATTTTTAAAAGTGCCTGCTGAACACCTTCACCTGATACATCTCGTGTTATCGATGTACTTTCGCTTTTTCGTGTAATTTTATCGAGTTCATCTATATATATTATTCCTCTTTCTGCAAGCGCTTGGTTGTAATTAGCACTTTGAAGCAGATGTACTAAAATTGATTCAACATCATCTCCGACATATCCCGCTTCGGTCAAAGTTGTGGCATCTGCAATTGCAAAGGGAACATTAAGAAATTTCGCAAGAGTTTGGGCAAGAAATGTCTTTCCTGTACCTGTCCCGCCGATTAATAAAACATTACTTTTTTCTATTTCGACATCATCTATGCTGTTATATTCGAGGGATTCTATTCTTTTGTAATGGTTATAAACTGCAACAGCAAGAGATTTTTTTGCTCTTTCCTGTCCGATAACATAATCATCAAGAAATCCTTTAATAGACTGAGGGGATAAATTTTCTCTGAATTTATTATGCCGTTTGTCGACTTCGAGTTCTGCATTCATTTTAATGATTTGAAGTGCATTTCCGACACAAACTTCGCATATGTATACTGATTTGCCATAGGGATCCACCGGTCCTTTTATCATATTCGTAACTTTATCGGCACTTCTTCCACAAAAAGAGCATCTTGGTGAATTGTTATGTTTAGGAGTATTTTTTGTCGACATATTTATCAGTATTATATTATAATTTCAAAATATTTATGTGCGCGAAGGGGGAGTCGAACCCCCACGAGTTTCCTCGCCAGATCCTAAGTCTGGTGCGTCTGCCAATTCCGCCATTCACGCATATCATACAAAAATAATTAATTCTTATTTCAGATACAATCGGTTAATCATATAATGGAAAAATGCGAATATTATTAAGCGAAACTAAGCGGTTTATAATAGGAAGATAGCTATTTTAACGAATTTATAAAACGTTGAAATGAAAAATATATTTAGACAGAATTATTTAACTTAAAGAGTAAAAAAAATCATTTTTTGCTTTTCAATTCTTTTTCCGTATAAACTCCGGAGATGAACATTTTAGAACAATATTTCCCTTTAAATTTCCCGGTCTTCTGACAATCTTCAAAATTATTTTTTACGGATTTCTTATTAGTAGATAATTCTTTTAGCCAGAAAATATCTAATTCTCTATCGCAGGAAGTACAAAATAAAGCTTTCTTGGATTTTGACGATGACTTCTTATTATTTACATTATTAGTGATGTAAATAGTATTATCAGCATTAAAAGATGGTTTAACTTTTTCTTTTAACTCAGTGTTTTTTTCAAATACTTTGGTTGTCATATAAAAATGGTTTTGTATAATTTAGTAAAAATATATTTAATGAAGTAAACAAAAATTTCTCTCTACAGAGAACTAAAGTGCCTTTCTATTTTGAAAACAATATTTATATTTTAAAGTTCAAATTATTTAATAATTTATTAATCTTAAATTTACATTGAAAGCTATATTTTTTAGCTAAAAGAAACCTTTTCTCAACTATTAATTCATATTTTTATTACCTGTTATATTATAAAAATTTAAATTAATTTATAAATTATTTAGTTTTAATGACTGGCTTTCAGATTTAAATTCTGCGTTATAATATCATATATGGTTCATTTAATAAAATTGAAAAACAATTGAAATTGACCGAAATATGAATGATATAAAAAAATTTACCGATTCTAATTTCGCTACCACTATTTTAGAAAAAGATAAGAATCCATCTTTATACAGAAGATTCCCTTCGATTTTGCTTATTATTTTTATTCTTTTATCTGCCGGTATTTGTTATTTAGGATTTCTTTATTATCTGAATTTCAAAGAGAAGATAACGGAAAACGCAGAAAATGAACTGCATTCCGTCGGAGTTATGAAAGTAAATGAAATATTATCCTGGAAAGAAGAATTGCTTGAAGATGCAGAAAATATTTCAAAAAACCCTTTAATAATAAATGACCTTGTATATTATTTTAATAATAAAAATAAAGTCAATCCCAATAACACTAATCAAATAAATTACTGGTTAGAATCACTTACAAAATTATATAAATTCAATTGTGCAATATTATACGATACCTCGGGAAACAATTGCCTGAGTTACCCCCAAAATATTATTAAAGATTCTTATGAAGNNATAATATTATTTTAAGAAATTCGTTAAATCAAAGAAAAATAAATTTTTCGGATATTCATTTCCCTGATTCCGATTCAAACAGATTAGCGTTCGATTTATTCATACCAATATTAGTAGTTAATGAAAAAGATACTGTATCTGCCGGGGTAGTAACATTAGAGATTGATCCGAGAATTTATTTATTTCCGACGATACAAAAATGGCCGTCTCCGAGTAATACCGCAGAAGCGTTATTGATAGAAAAAAGCGGAAGCGATGTTTTATATTTAAATGATTTAAGGCATCTTGAAAACTCAGCATTAAGACTTAAAATTCCTCTAAATAAAGATAATTTGCCTGCTGCACAGATTTTAAAAGGTAAAACCGGTTTCACAGAAGGTATAGATTACAGGGGAGTTGAAGTTTTTGCCTCACTTCATCAGTTACCGGGAACACCCTGGTCATTGGTCACAAAAATTGATAAAGATGAAGTTTTTAGCGGATTAGCAAAAAGGGCACTCTGGATTGCAGGTTATGCATTATTGTTAATAATATTATCCGGAAGCGCAATAGCATTCTACTGGAGACAACAAAAGTTTACTTTTTTCAGAAAGCAATATGAATTAGAACTCGAAAAACAAGCACTTACGAAACATTATAATTATATGTTCAAGTATGCGAATGATATAATTATACTGACCGATGAAAAATGGAACATTCTGGAGGTCAATGACAAAGCAATTTCAGTATATGGATATACAAAGGAAGAGCTGCTAAAATTAAAACTTGTAGATTTAAGAGTGAATAAGAGTGAAGAATTATTTAATACCTTAGTTGAAGGTACTGATGAATCGGGGGGTAAAGTTATAGAATCCGAGCATTCGAAAAAAGACGGAACAATCATTAAAATTGAAAACAGCATAAGACCTTTTACAATAGAGGGTAAAAAATATTATCAGAGTATCATTCGTGACATTACTGTCTGGACGGAAGATAAAAAGAAAATACAGGAATCGGAAGAGGAACTGAGAGCATTATTCAACTCTATGAATGATGTAATATTTGTAATGGACAGAGACAATAAATATGTTAAAATTGCTCCTACGAATCCTACGTTATTATATAAGCCGTTCGAAGAACTTATAGGTAAAACGTTATACGAAGATTTTCCGCAAAAGACAGCCGCTTTTTTTGAGAATGCAGTAAAAAAAGTTTTCGAAACGAAGTCGCCTAACAATATCGAATACAGTATTCCTATCGGTGAGGATTTAATGTGGTTCAATGCTGTTTTAACTCCGATGGGTGAAGATAAAGTCATTACAGTCGCAAGAGATATAACACCGAAAAAAAATGATGAAAAGAAGATATTGCAATTAAACAGGGTATATTCCGTATTAAGTGACGTAAACAAGGCTATCGTAAGGATAAAAAATAAACAAAAGCTCTTTGAAGAAGCATGCCGTTTAGTTGTTGAAGACGGAAGATTTGATTTAGCCTGGATTGCTAATGTTAATTCAAAAAATAGAAATATTGAAATTGCATCGAGCTATGGAAACGATCTTTCACATCTTAATCATCTAAAAGAATTTTTTGACAATAAATCGTTAACAAATGACCATAATTTAAAGAAGTATTTTGATGGCAATAATGTTATTTATAATGATTTGAAAAATGACAAACTGATTTCAAATATTCCCTTTGGAAAAGAGTTAATAAATTCTTCGTTTAATTCTACAGCTTCATTTCCTTTGGTTGTATTCGGTAAAACCATTGGTGCTCTTTTCTTATTTTCAAAGGAATTAAATGTATTCAGTAGTGATGAAATATCGTTAATAAATGAACTCGCATCCGATATTTCATTCGCGCTTGAATATATTCAACAGGAAGAAATGCGGCTTATAGCTGATAAATCACTTGCTGAAAGCGAAGAAAGATTCAGGATGTTATACGAGCAGGCTCCTCTGAGCTACCAGTCATTAAATTCTACGGGATATTTCCTTGATGTGAATACTCAATGGCTTAAAATGTTTGGTTACAGAAAAGGTGAAGTGCTTGGAAGAAATTTTGCGGAATTTTTATCACCACAGAGCATAAAATATTTTTATGATAAATTCGGTGAATTTCTGGATAAAGGTGAAATCGCAGATGTTGAATTTGAAATGATGAAAAAAGACGGTACATTAATTAATGTTATATTATTCGGAAAAGTCGGTTTCGATTCAAAAGGAAATATTAAGCAGGCTCATTGTATTCTTAATGATGTCACCGAAAGCAAACTTGCAGAACAACAGATTCGAATGCTTTCAAGCGGCATCAAACACAGCCCTGTATCAATTGTCATTACCGATCTGGATGGTATAGTGGAATATGTTAATCCTAAATTTACTGAAACTACAGGTTATATTCTTGAAGAAATAATCGGAAAAAATATTAAAATATTAAGACCGGATTTTGTCAGTGAACAGGAAGATGAAGACTTGTGGACTATCTTAAAAGCTAAAAATGAATGGACAGGTGAAATTATTTCCAAAAAGAAAAACGGAGAGATTTTTTGGGAATTCGCCTCGATATCGCCGATTAAAAATGAATATGGAATTACAACACACCTTCTTGCTGTAAAAGAAGATATTACAAAAAGGAAAAAAGTTGAAGAGGACCTAAGAATAGCCAAAGAGAAAGCGGAAGAAGCAAGTTCTATAAAATCGAATTTCCTCGCAATAATGAGTCACGAACTCAGAACTCCGATGACAGGAATACTTGGCTTTGCAGATATGTTGTATTCAGAGCTAAAACAACCGGACCTTAAAGAAATGGCAGAGTTAATATTAAAAGGCGGTAAAAGACTGACTGACACGTTAAATTCAATTCTCGACCTGTCAAGTGTCGAAGCTAATAAGATTGAAACATCTTTTAAAGTGATAAATGTAAATAGCATAATAACTGAAACCGTAAAGCTTTTTNNTGTCGTGGCAAAGGATAAAAATTTGATTATGAGAATAGAATCTGAAACGAATGATATTAATGCACCGCTCGACGATAGATTATTCAGCCAGATTTTAAATAATTTACTGAACAATGCTATTAAATATACGGATGAAGGGGAAGTAGTTATAACCATAACTTCGGGAATTAAACAAGGCAAGAATTATGTAGTTATCAAAGTGAAAGATACCGGCATTGGAATATCGAAAGAGAATTGCAGCCTGATTTTTGAACCGTTCAGGCAGGTAAGCGAAGGTCTAAGCAGGAAATATGAAGGTACAGGTTTAGGTCTTACTATCACGAAAAAATTTGTAGAAATAATGAACGGGTATATTACAGTCGATAGTATATCAGGTGTCGGTTCAACTTTTACAATATCTTTTCCGATTTCATCTATGCGTGAAAAGAAATTATCATCAGTAAATAATATGCAGGGTATGAGACCGGATCCACTAAAAATACCGAACATTTTGCACGTTGAAGATGATGTGTTAGGCAGAAAAGTCNNGAAGAATTTCCATACGACATCATTCTGATGGTTATTAATTTACGCGGAATCAGCGGTCTTGAAGCGGCAAAACAAATCAGACAGCTCTCAGGCTACAGTAATGTTCCGATTGTTGCAGTAACCGCTTATGCTATGGTTGGAGATAAAGAAAAATTTCTTGACGGAAATTGCACACATTACCTGTCTAAACCTTTTACAAGAGAAGATTTATTAAATGTGATTACCAAAGCACTTAATATAGGATTAAATCCTTAATATTATTTCTAAAATATTCAGGTTTCTTTTCCATAATCAGACAAACAATAACATATGTATTTTATTTAAATCATATTTTTTCAATATGTTAATAACAGATAATCTATATATCCTAATCCGTTCAAATGTTTCAGGCGTTACATGTGAAATACATCAAATCAGCTAAAATCCTATCCTGAAATAAATAATAATTGCAAATCTCATACCGAAATTCCGGAAATAACGTCATAAATGATAAATATTGATATATTCTAATATAATTAAAATATTATCTAATTAGATGATAATATACTTGACATAATAATCTAATTAGCTTATATTGTCAATGAAATTTAATTAATATTTATTAATTTAATATTTAAATAATTATGGAAAATCAAATGGAAAAACCCAAAAACACTTCAAATACTAATGATGCATCGGTAATTTATGCATCAGGAAGTAAAACTGTTTCTGAAATGAAAAAATGGTATTCGGATATTCAGAAACTTGGTAAAGAGTTATTAAAGCTCAATATTGATTATGGATTTATACCGGGTTTTAAAAAACCGGCATTGTTCAAATCAGGAGCGGAGAAAATAAAAAAGGCTTTAAATTTTCAAATCGAAATGCTGGATTGCGTGAAGGAAATAAATGATTACAAAGGAAATTATTTCGATTATACTTATAAATGCATCATATCATCGGGGGGAGGTGAACGTCTTGGTATATGTGAAGGGAACGCAAACAGCAGGGAGTCAAGGTTCAGGTATATATTCAAGCCTTCATTAAAAATTCCGGATAAAGAGAACATAAATATTTTAAAAGCAGAAGGAAAAGGAAAATGGGGAATGATTGGAGATAAATGGGTTTGGCTCGAGAGGGTAATAAATGCCGATATCTATTCCCTGAAGAATTCGATACAGAAAGTCGCTCAGAAAAGAGCTTTTGTCGGAGCTGTTTTAATGGCGACAGGAGCATCGGAATTATTTACACATGATTTCTGAAATACTTGCTTTTTGAATTAAAAAATTATTAACATTTTATATATTTTAAATTATAAGGTTATGTCAAAATCTTACGATATAAAATTTTTAAAAAGAATTCCGGGGTTCAGCAGATACTATGCCTGTAACGACGGAAGAATATACAAAAAGGGCAAGAAGAATTTCAAGCAGTTAATAGAATACCGCCAGCCGAACTCAAAATATCTCGGCGTTTATTTATATAAAAAAAAATATGAGAAATTGGGNNCCGCCTTTTACAGGATTAATATTTTCCATTATGATGTTTTACATAAGGATAAAAATTGTTTAAATAATGTACCGGGAAATTTAGTCCCTGTAATAATGTCCAGAGAGAAAATCCGGGCAAATAAGGAAAACTTATATTTTGACAAAAAAAATCTTGTGGATTATGAGGCAATTTTAAAAAGTTATCTGAAATATGATACATCTCACTATTTATGGAAAAAATATATAAAATTAAAATCCGAAAAGAAATACCGGATATGTCTGAACTGGCTTAAATTGCTTTTATCATCGAAGAATTTGCTATAAAAATTATATAACGGATAAANNTTAAAAAATATAATTATGAATACTAAAAGAATTTTATCCGGATTTGTTATTTCACTGTTTTTCTTCTTAAATGGTCTGGCTCAAACCGCAGATGAAATAATACAAAAAAACATAGATGCTACAGGAGGTAAGAGTAACTGGGAAACAATAAAAACTATGAAAGTAACAGGTTATGTTGGCATGGGCGGAATGGATTTTGCTATTACTCAATATACCAAAGCACCCGACAAAAGCCTTCTTGAAATTATTATTCAGGGCATGACAATGAAACAGGGATATGACGGGACAACGGGATGGATGATAAATCCAATGATGGGATCCAAGAAANNAGTAGATGATGAAACAGCAATTGAATTTAAAGAAAGAGGAAATATCGGCGGAAGACTAATGAATTATAAGGATGAAGGTACAACCGCTGAATTATTGGGAAAAGAGGACCTCGAGGGAACCGAAGTATTTAAAATAAAACTCACCGAAAAAAGCGGCAAAGTAATCAACTACTTTTTTGATACAAAAAATTATATGGTTCTTAAAGAAAAACAAATAGTTAAAAGAAACGGGAAAGAATATAATACCGAAACTACTATGAGTAATTATAAAACTGTGAATAATGTACAAATGCCGTATACCATGGAAATCAACACAGAGGGGAGCCAGATTGGTTCGCAGACTGTAACTCTGGATAAAATCGAAATGAATGTAGATATCGATGATAATNNTGCCGGCTGAGTAAAATATGATTTTATATCTTTCCGGTAGATAATATTGAAAGATTACAGTTTTATTTTATAAGTAATTTTCGAATTATTTTTTTTGATTTCATATTAAATTATTTAAGCAATGAATAAAATATATTTTTTATTTATAGCAATTTTTTTTTCTGCATCAGGATTTTCCCAGGTAAAATTCGATAATTATATTTTAGGTAATATTGAAGCCCGCCAGATTGGTCCTGCAGTGATGAGCGGCAGAATCACAGCCATCGATGCAGTTGCTAAAGATCCCGCAGTTATATATGTCGGTTCCGCAAGCGGAGGGCTATGGAAATCAATTTCGGGAGGTACATATTTCAAACCAGTATTTGATAAATACTGTCAGTCTATTGGTTCGATTGCCATAGACCAGAAGAATCCAAATATAGTTTATGCAGGAACAGGTGAATCAAATATGCGCAACAGCGTATCAGTCGGAAATGGTATTTACAAAACTTCCGATGCCGGGATAACCTGGAATTTTATCGGGCTCGAAAATTCGGAACACATCAGTAAAATACTGATTGACCCGAAGAACAGTGACATTATTTACGTTGCAGTTCCGGGAGCATTGTGGTGTGATGGTAAAGATAGGGGATTATATAAATCTGTTAACGGCGGATTGAACTGGGAAAATATTTTGTACGTGGATGAAAAAACAGGATGTGCAGATATTATTATCGACCCGGTGAATCCGGAAATTATTTATGCTTCTATGTGGCAATTCAGACGTACTCCTTATTCATTTAACTCAGGCGGACAGGGAAGCGGGTTATATAAAAGTCCGGATGCGGGTTTAACCTGGCAAAGAATTGATAAAGATTTCACGACCGGAGAATTAGGAAGAATATGTCTTGCAATATCATATTCCGAACCGTCTCATATCTATGCAATTGCCGAATCTAAGAATACTGCACTCTATAGTTCAACTGATGGCGGATATAACTGGAAAAAAAATAGTACCACGATGAATGTAACGGCAAGACCATTTTATTTCAGTTCAATTGTCGTCGACCCGAAAGATTCGAAAAGAATTTACAGACCGGCTTTCAGTTTATCCATCAGCAACGATGGAGGCGAATCATTTTTCGAATCACAATCCGAACAGGGCTGGGTTCATTCGGATTTTCATACCTTGTGGATAAATCCCGAAAATCCAAATCAAATCTATTTAGGGACGGACGGCGGAGTTTATATGTCTCTTAATAGGGGAGTTGACTGGACATTCCTTGCAAATTTACCCGTAGCCCAGTTTTATCATGTGAGCACGGATAATGCAAGACCGTACAATGTTTATGGAGGATTGCAGGACAATGGAGCATGGTTCGGACCATCAGATAATAATATAGGCATAAAAAACCGGGATTGGATTAATGTCGGCGGCGGAGATGGATTTTGTACATTTGCAGATAAAGAATTTAATTACATCGTTTATTCTGAATCTCAGGGTGGAGAATTATATAGAATAAACAGGAACACAGGTATAACAAAGGATGTTCAGCCGCAGCAAACCAAAAATGACCCGAAACTAAGATTTAACTGGAACACACCTGTTTATCTAAACGGGAAAAACGAAATTTTTATAGGCTCTCAATTTCTTTATAAAAGTACTAACAGAGGCGATGACTGGGAAAAAATTTCACCAGACCTGACAACGAACGATACTTCTAAATTGAATCAGGAAAATTCCGGCGGTCTATCTATTGAAAATACTTCGGCGGAAAATTATTGCACAATTTATTCAATAGCTCAATCTCAGTTAAATCCGGATATACTTTGGATAGGAACAGATGACGGAAATTTACAGATTTCGAAAAACGGTGGAACAAGCTGGAGTAACGTTATAAATAATATTCCGGAGTTGCCGAAAAACACGTGGTGCTCGAGTATTGAACCATCGCATTTCGATTCAAGAACAGCTTATGTTACTTTCGACGGACACCAGACAGGAGATAAAAATGCTTACGTATTCAAAACCATGGATTTTGGAAAAACATGGAAATCTATAAAGCAGGATATAATAAAAAGTTATGTTCACAAAATAATTGAAGATGTAGTTAATAAAGAACTTATCTTTCTCGGTACAGAATCGGGTTTATTTATTTCTACAAACGGCGGCAACGACTGGATTCATTTCACAAATTATCTGCCTGAAGTACCTGTAATGGATATGACAATCGAAAAAAATTCAAATGACCTTGTTCTTGCAACTCACGGGCGGGGAATAATAATTATCGATGATATCACTCCCATAAGATTTCTTTCAGCAAAAATTTTAAATTCCGATTTTTGTTTTCTTCCTCACAGGGAATATTTTCTCGGGGGCAGTTATAATTATTCTTTCTGGGCTTTTCCTCCGAATTCCGGTGAATATGTCGGCGCAACATCTTCCGATGATTTTCCATTTTATTATTATCTGAAAGACAGGCTCGTTTCCGGAGATATAAAATTAGAAATATATGATAATAAAAATAATCTCATAAATACGTTACCGGGAACAAAAAGGAAAGGGATAAATATCGTAAGGTGGAATATGAAAATGAAACCTCCGAAAGTTGCTACAGGTTCGAAAATAGAATATAATNNACTGAAAAATTTAATCTTAAGTACAGACCGGATTACCCGTACAGTACTGAAGAACGTGATTCAAAAAGAAATGCCGTTATGAAATTATATCATATGCAGGAAGAGCTTGCGGACATAAGTGAAAATCTTAAAAAGAGAAATGAAGAAATAAAATTAAAAATAAATAATGCCGAAGGTGTGCAGGCAGATAAACTATCGGAATATTCCAAAGAAATCGATTCCCTTTTAACAACAATTGCGGCAACAAAAGAAGGTGGTTACATTTTAGGAGAAACTAAATTAAGGGAAGATATAGGTTCGCTATTCGGGAGTATAAATTCTTTTCCGGGCAAACCGACTAATCTTCAGGTTGAGAGAATTTCAAAACTTGAATCGGATTTAAATAGGGTTAAAAAGAAATCCTCGCTATTATTAAATATGAAATATTAAATAATAGAAAATATTTTCTTAACAGCATCAATTAAGTAATTACTATCATACGGTTTTACAAAATAACCTGATGCGTTCGTTTCTTCAGCGCGCGATTTAGTTTTTAAATCGGAGTTTCCCGTAACGTAGATGACGGGAACTTCCGAAAATTTTCTAATCGCCTTCATTGCATCGATTCCATCCATTTCACCCTGAAGCCGGATATCCATAAGGATTAAATCCGGAATGAATGATTTTGTAAACTCAACTGCGGATTCCCCTGTTTTGATTATTTCTAAAACAACATAACCTTCTTTTTTCAGTAAAGTTTGAAGCAGTTTTGCTGGAATCAGCTCATCTTCAACTATTAGAATTTTTTTCAAGAATAAGTAAGATATTTTAAAAATATATTTTAATTAAGCATAATAACAAAGATACATCAAATATATCTGTATTATAATAATGTTAACTTATCTCGTATTATTTGAATTTTATAAAAAATTATTTGCAAATAACTTAAAAAGTAATTATTCTTTTTTGGAATCGTTGTCAAGGTTTTGGTCAAAAATATTCTTCATAATGTGTACTAATGCCGAACTGTCTACAGGTTTCGTTAAATATTCAACAGGTGCAGTTTTTTTTGCCCTGTTAATTGTTGGTTTGTCGGAAAAACTTGTAATATAAATTACGGGTACATCTGAATATTTTCTTATTTCTTCAACCGCACTAATCCCATCCGATTTGCCCTGCAACAAAATATCCATTAATAACAAATCCGGTTTATTTTTTAAAAAACTTTCGACAACGTCGTCTCCATTTTTAATAACGTCAACAACTTTGTATCCTTCTCTGTCAACAATTGCTTTCAGTATTTTTGCAGATAATACTTCGTCCTCAGCTATCAGTATTTTTTTCATGTTTGTTTAATATTATTTAGAGTTCAACGAAATATTATCCGTTTAAGTTTCATTTAATTAAAGTCTTTTTTCATAAATGTTTTGTGGAAATACAATTCTGAACTTTGTACCCTGCTCTATACTCAATTCCAGGTTCCCATTTATCTGTTCAACCAATGCCGTAACAAGCTGTAAACCAAGTGTTTTAGTATCACTTACGTTGACATCCAGCGGGAATCCTATGCCGTCATCTTTAATTATTAATTCGACTTCATCAGGAATTAATAATCTCATCGAAATATCAACTTTTCCTGAATTCCTGCCTTTAAAAGCGTGCTTAAAGGCATTCGTCAGAAGTTCATTTATTAAAAGTCCGCAGGGAACAGCCGTATCTATACTCAGGTAAACATCTTTAATATTCAACCCGATCGTTATATCCTTATCAGACGTCGTATAAGTTAATGAAAGATATGAAGCCAGCTCCTTCATATAATCATAAAAATTTATATTGCTGAAATTCTCCGAGCCGTATAAAAGTTCGTGAATCATCGCCATGGATTTTATCCTGTCTTCACTAACTTTAAAATATTCCAGAGCACGTTCATCTGTTATGTATTCAGATTGCAATTTCAGTAAACTCAAAATTACCTGTAAATTATTTTTCACCCTGTGGTGAATTTCTTTCAGCATAACTTCAATTTCTCTCAAAGAATTTTTCAGCTGCTCATCTTTATTTTTCTTTTCTGTTATATCTTCAGATATTGCCAGATAATTTATTGTATCGCCCTTTTCATTTTTAATCGGCGAGATAAGGGAAGATGCCCAGTAAAGTTCTCCGTTCTTTTTCCTGTTAAGAAACTCACCAATCCATTCTTTTCCGCTTTTAATCGTGTTCCATAAATCCTCATAATATGAATCGCTCATTTCTCCCGATTTCACAATATTGGTCGGCCTTCCCAAAACTTCTTCAGGGCTGTAGCCTGTAATTTCACAAAATTTAGGATTAATATATTCTATCTTACCATTCGTATCAGTAATCATTATGCTTGCCGTACTTTGTCTTACTGCTCTCGAAAGTTTTAAAATTTCCGCTTCGCCCTGTTTTCTCTCGGTTATGTCTCTTAAAATTGCCTGAATAAAAAAATCTTCGCCTATTTGTAATTTATTCAGACTGATTTCAGTATCGAATACCGTTCCCCCGAGATGTTTATGTTTCCATTCAAACGAAAATGAATCTCCGCTTAAAGCAATATCAATATATTTTTTTGCTTTCACTTCCGAACTATTCCCATCATCCTGAAATTCAGGTGAAAAATTCAGGTCAAAAGGATAAGCTCCGATTAAATCCTCTTTTTTGCAATCAAATATTTTCATGCACTTTGAATTACAATCCACTATCTTATAATCCTTAATCAAAAATATCCCGTCGTTCGCAGAATCATAAAGTGTGCGGAATTTTGTTTCGCTGTCATTCAATGCCCTGACAGTATTCTTAAGCTCCGTAATATCCGTGCTGATACTTAGTATGCATTTTTTTCCGTTTATGTCTACCACGGAAGCATTAGCATACATATTTATTATCGAACCGTCTTTTTTTATATAAGCTGTTTCATAATTCTTAAATCTACCCTTTTCCAAAACGCTCTTAATAGTTTTCTCACCCTTCTCGACATCCTTAGTAAGTTTTTTTAAAG
>PNBM01000266.1 GCA_003135995.1 Ignavibacteriota bacterium
TTCGCACAGTCTCTCCAGCTTGGTAACGAGAGATTAATTTTCAATTTTCAAATTTATTAATTCGTTTTAACAACCTTTTTTTGTTCGGTTTTTTCTTCAACAGGCTTTTTCTCAGTTTCAGCCTTTTTCTGTTCGCTGTTATTTTTTTCCTTAAGAGTTTTTGCTATCCATTTTGTAGTAACAGATTTCGGTCTGATAAGCGGGAAGTTGAATGCACGGTTTAATACGAGCTGTGCAGAAAGTCCGAGAATTCGCGATACGGAGAAAAGCACAGTATAATATTCATATTCAGTCATACCGTAATGATGCAGTAACGCGCCGCTTGCGGCATCAACGTTCGGCCAAGGGTCTTTGGCTTTTCCTTTTGCAAGTAATATTTTAGGAACTATTTCAAAAAGTTGTTTTACAATTATTAATGTTTCATCTTCCGGGAACATTTTATCTCCAAAGTTTACAAGCGCGGTAAATCTCGGGTCGGTAACGCGCAGAACAGCGTGCCCGTAACCTGAAATAACTTTTTTATTATCGAGAAGGCTGATGCAATAATTTTTAATTTCATCATCACTTGGTGTGTGTCCTATGTCATCACGCAGTTTCATAATAAATCTCAGGCATTCCTGGTTCGCAAGTCCATGTAATGGTCCCGCCAATCCGTTCAATCCGCCGCCGACAGCAAAATAAATATCCGATAATGCAGAACCAATTGTCTGCGTAGCAAATGCACTTACATTTCCGCCTTCATGGTCGCAATGCAGAACCATATATAATTGCATTAATTTTGCGAATGAACCATCAGGGTCATCTACTCCAAGCAGTCTTGCAAAATTAGAAGCCCAGTCAAGAGAGTAATCGGGATTTATTCTCGGTCCCTTATTAAATTTTCTCCTGTAGATGTACGCGCCTATAACGGGAATTCTCGCGATAAGATTTAATGCATCCCAGAACATCGGCTCCCAAAGATAATCTTTTGGCAAGCCTTCTTCGTATCTTTTTTTGAAATAAGATTCGTTTTCCATTACAAGCACGGCAGTGTTCAGCATGACCATCGGATGTGTTTCAATAGGAAGGCCGTTAATTACATTCCATACATAAAACGGAACTTCAGTACGCCGCTTCAATTCGTTTTGTAAATCTATCAAAGCTTCCCTTTCAGGAAGTTCACCCGTCAACAAAAGATAAAAAATTTCTTCGGGTAATTTTTCAGTAAGCTCGAGAATGGGAATTCCGCGGATTATCAGCCCCGTATCGAGACCAACTTCCGAAGTATCGCAAATTAATCCTTTAATTCCACGCATTCCTCCGAATATTTGTTCAACGGTAACTTCACCAATTTGCGTTGCTGAATTTTTTGCAAGGATGCTTTTCATTTCTTCCCTTTGCTGAGGGATAATCTCTGCAAGTCTATCTTTTAGTATCATGATTTTTATTTATTTAAATTAATGGGCAATATATGTTTATTTTTGTAAAGTAAAAAGATATGTTTACTTACCTCATAATATTTCAGTGCAAATTCTTACTTTAATTAAAATGAGGTCTGAAGCAATCATTCCCTGTTATGTACAGAGAATCAAATTGAATTAAAGTCATTTTAATATTAATTTAACATAATTTAAAATTTAAAAGTTTATATTATGAAAATCACATATCACGGACATTCGTTCGTTCAAATTGAAAATGATAAGTTTTCCATTGTGATTGACCCTTTTATAAGCGGAAATCCGGTTGTAAAGACACCCGTTGATAAGGTGAAATGTGATTATATTATACTGACTCACGGGCACGGGGACCATATAAGCGATGCGGTTGAAATTGCTCAAAAAAATGATGCGACTGTAATAGCAATGTTTGAAATCGCAAATTTTGCGGCGAAAAATAATTTGAAAAATCATCCGCTTAGTATCGGAGGTGGGTTTAATTTTCCGTTTGGAAGAGTTAAATTAACAATAGCACATCATTCATCATCATTTCCCGATGGAAGTTATGCTGGAGACCCGGCAGGTGTTTTGCTTTATATTGACGGGAAAACCATTTATCACGCCGGTGATACGGGATTGTTTTATGATATGAAACTTATAGGTGAAATGAATAATATTGATTATGCATTTCTTCCGATTGGAGATAATTTTACTATGGGCATTGACGACGCAGTAAAAGCTGCTGAATTCGTAAATGCTAAAATTACGGTTCCGATACATTACAATACTTTCGATATAGTGAGAGCAAACCCGGAAGATTTTAAGAAGAAGGTCGATTCAATCGGCAAAAAGTGCGAGATAATAAAATTTGGCGAATCTATTAATATCTGACGAAAATCATTTTAGAAAATTTTAAGGGAAAGCGAAATAAATTAATTTGACGAAAATAATATCAATATCAAACCAAAAAGGCGGAGTCGGAAAAACTACTACTGCTGTGAATCTTTCTGCCTGCATTGCTGAATCAGGTAAGAAGGTTTTACTAATCGATGCAGACCCGCAGGCTAATGCGACTACAGGAATGGGTATAGAAGCAAAAGATGATGAAAAATCAATTTATGAATTATTAATTTCGGATAAAAAGCTGGAAGAGTGCATAAAACCGACACAGGTTGAGAATCTTTTCATCGTGACTTCGCATATTAATCTTGTTGCCGCAGAACTCGAACTTGTAAATATTCAATCCAGGGAAAGAGTTTTAAAAGATAAATTAAAAGATTATACGAAAAATATTTCTTACGATTCATTTGATTTCGATTTTGTATTTATAGACTGCCCGCCTTCACTCGGATTAATCACGGTTAATTCATTGAATGCGGCAGATTCTGTTTTGATTCCTGTTCAATGTGAATATTATGCTCTCGAAGGATTAACACAGCTTCTTACGACAATAAAAATGGTAAAGAATTCTTTTAATCCGCCACTTGTAATTGAGGGCTATCTTTTAACAATGTTCGATTCAAGGTTGAAACTCGCGAATCAGGTTGAAGCCGAACTCCGGAAATTTTTCGGAGATAAAGTTTTTAAAACGAAAATTGCGCGAAACGTAAAACTCGGAGAAGCACCAAGTTATGGAAAACCAATAAGTGTCTATGACCCGTTTTCAGTCGGAGCAAAAAATTATGAAGAGCTGGGGAGTGAGTTTATAGAGAGGAATAAGTAGGATTAGTGATTAGTAGTTAGTTATTAGTGATTAGAAAAAATTAGTAGTTAGTAGATAGTAGATAGTAGATAATAGATAGTAGATAGTAGTTATTAGTTATTAGAATTTATTTTAAATATATTTTATTAAACTCCGGAGGAGTTTAATATTTATAGGAAGTGAATATCATTAATACCCAACCCCGTAGGGGTTGCATATTTGTTGGGGTGAATGTTCGTTGGGGTATTGATTTAATTCTTATTTAATATAAAAATTACAAAATTATTGCATTAAACAAATTTATAAAATAAAATTATCCGTTTCACAAAATAATTTTTTTAAATAATGGAAATAAAAGGCGGACTTGGAAAGGGATTATCAGCGCTGTTCGACCAGAAAAAAGTTGATCTCAATTCACTGGAGCAATCGGTTGAAAATACCGCTGATAAAATCTTATTCGAAATTGAGATTGCTAAAATAAATCTGAATCCTTACCAACCGCGTGAAGATTTTGATGAAGAGAAATTAAATGAATTAACCGATTCCATTAAGAGAAAAGGATTATTACAACCGGTAACTGTAAAGATTTCTGCAGACAAAAAAAGTTATGATTTGATTTCGGGAGAAAGGCGCATTCGCGCTTTAAATAAAATCGGAATGAAAACTATTCCTGCTTTTATTTATAAAACGGATGATACAAGCCTTGAAAATTTTCTCGAACTCGCTCTTATCGAAAATATACAGAGGGAAGACCTGAACCCTATGGAACTTTCAGATTCGTTTCAGAAATTAATCGATGAGTGCAACCTTACGCAGGAACAGGTTGCCGACAAAGTTGCGAAGAAGAGAAGCACCGTTGCGAATTATCTGAGACTTCAAAGACTTCCTGCGGAATTAAAAGTTTCCCTCAGGAAGAATGAAATTACGGAGGCTCACGCCAGAACTCTATTGAGATTAGATAATTATGAAGAGCAGATTTCTTTATGGAAAAAAATTATCAGAGAAAATATTTCTGTCAGGCAGCTTGAAGATTTAACTAAATCCAAAGTTAAACTGAAAAAGAGAAAAAAAGCTGATATTAAAAATGAAAACGATACTTACCTGAATTCCCTTGAGGAAAAGCTCAGAATTTTCTTTGGAACTAAAGTTCAGATAAAAACAAAAACAAAAAACACAGGTGAAATTATAATTGATTATTATTCGGATGATGACCTCGAACGAATACTCGAAAAGTGCGAGTAAAATAAAATAAAATATTTACAAAATAATTATAAAGCACATATGAAAAAAATTCTCTATTCTCCAAATGCTCCCGAACCAATCGGACCATATTCGCAGGCAATAGAGTTTGGAAATTTGATTTTTACTTCCGGACAAATTGCTCTAGATATAAACGGTTCAATTGTTTCTGATGACATAAAGCATCAGACTAAAAAAGTTATAAGTAATTTAAAAAGCATCCTTGAAGAAAACGGAGCTTCACTCGATAGCGTTGTCAAGACAACTGTATTTATGAAAGATATGAATGACTTCGCAGCTATGAATGAAGTTTATTCCGATTTTTTTCAAACGTCAATGCCTGCCAGAAGCACAGTGCAGGTCGCGAAACTGCCGAAAGACGTAAAAGTTGCAATAGAAGTTATCGCATATAAACCATAAGTATTATTAAAAGGAGGGAGGCAAATTGAAGACCTATAACTTTAAACCCTTGCACGCTGTCCCGGGCACGGGACCGATATGCTTTAAAATAGGAACGATTATAAATTCCGATATTGGAAAGGTATGGGAAAATGTATGCAAAAGCGATAAGGTGAAAAGGTATTTTACAAACGATGCCAAGCGCGACCTTGACAGGGAAGGCGAGGTTCTATGGATTTGGGGCAACGAAGGTGCGCTAATCAATGTACTTGAAGTTATTCCATACGAAAAAATTGTTTTCGAATGGAATGGCTATATGGTTGATTATAAAGTCAGAACTGAATTTTTATTTGAACCGAAAGGAAAAAAAGTTTTATTTCAAATCCGTGAATGCGGCTGGGATATGGATGATAAAGGTGTTAAAAGTGCCCTCGCAAACTGTAACGGCTGGAGCGATTTTATAAATGCCTTAAAAATTTTTACGGAACACAACATAAGTTATTTGAATAAATAAATTTTTAAAATTCATAAAATTAAAGATTCATAAGATTCATAAAATTCTTAAGATTAAAGATTTAAAAGATTCATTTATACCTAATTTAATATCTTCGATTTATTATCATATCTTTTTAAGTTACTAACTTTCAACAGTGTAGTCAGAACAATCTTTACAATCTTTATAATCTTTATAAACTTTGTAAACTTTATAAACTTTACAAACTTGACGAACTTGATAAACTTGAGGAAGTAGAGAATATTTTTAGTATTTGAATTGCTTAATAATTTAATTTATTTAACACCTTATTTAATTTAATAATATATGTACAAAATTAAGCTAATTGTTATAACTTTTCTGATTTTTTCTTTCACAACCGTTACTTTTTCTTTACCGAAAAAGTTTTTATTTGATGCCGCACATTACCAGACAGCCGGAAATGCAGATTGGGTAATAGACGAAGATAATCACGTGCCCGGCAGGTATCCGACTCCCGACCAAAATACGGTAACAACCTCAACAGTAGAAACTTATTGGACCGGGGCTATCTCATCATGGGGTATTGCTCTTGTTCAGCTCGGACATCACGTTGAAAGTTTACCATCAGGTGTAACGATAACCTACGGCACAAGTAACCCGCAGGACCTTTCAAATTATGATGTCTTTATAGTTGACGAACCTAATTCTCCTTTTACTCTTGCTGAAAAAAATGCAATTATAAATTATGTTCAGCATGGCGGGGGCTTATTTTTAATATCCGACCACGTTAATGCAGACAGGAATGGTGACGGATGGGATGCACTCAGGGTTTGGAATGATTTAATGAGAAACAGTGCTTATGGAAATTTACCTTTTGGGTTTAAATTTGATTCTGTCGATGTATCACCAAGTTCAACAAATATTCTTACTGCCTGGTCATCAAATGCGATTCTTAACGGACCTCAGGGAGCAGTTTCACAATTAATATATCACAATGGTGCAACTATGACCATTTATCCATCTATAAACGCTAACGTCAAAGGATTAATCTGGACGACGGGCGTATCTCAGGGAACAACCGGCCTGTTAAGTGTTTCTTCAACCTATGGTACAGGACGTATTTTTGCGATTGGCGATAGCTCCCCGGCTGATGACGGAACCGGTTCGTCCGGACATACACTTTACAGCAGCTGGCTCACAGAAGCAAATGGAAATCATGCACGATTGCACTTGAATGCATCACTCTGGCTTGCAAAGGTAACAGGAGTAACGGAAGTTACTGAAAATAATTCTGTTCCTCAAAAATTTTCTCTTGAACAAAACTATCCGAATCCGTTTAATCCGTCTACGATTATAAAATTCCAGATTAAAGATTCAAGATTTGTGACTCTTATGGTCTTTGATATGCTCGGAAGAGAAATTTCAACTCTTGTTAATGAAAATCTACAACCCGGAGTCTACGAAATACCATTTTCCATTAATCAATTTTCCGGTAACCAAGTCCCGAGCGGTGTTTATTTTTATACACTGACAACAGGTAACTTTAGCGATACAAAAAAAATGTTTTTAATAAAATAATTCAATTTCATTCACTTTGAATTGTAGTTGTTCCCCCCTTCAAACGGGGGGATGTCATTTTTTAATTCCGGATAAATTTTATTTAGGAGATTCTATATTAATAAATCAGAATTCAAATTTATGCATTCAAAATTCAACATTCAAAATTCAACATTAACATTTATTTGCTTCAACCTTTTTGTTTTATTACTGTTTATAAATAAAGATTTATATTCACAAAAAATCTTTCCCGAAAAAAATCTCGATGCAAAAGATAAAATAGAATTCTATAAAGATTCAAAACCATATACACGCTGGTGGTGGTTTGCTTCTGAAATAGATAAACGCTCCGTTGCAGATAATTTAATATGGCTTAAAAATAACGGATTCGGAGGTGTTGAAATTGCGTGGGTATATCCGCTGAACAGAATGAATAAAGATACAATCAACTACACTCCGCGTCAGGAATGGCTTAGCAGAGATTGGTCTGAGGTAGTTTCTTATGCAAAAAAATGCGCGGATAGTTTAGGTCTCGGTTGTGATTTCACTTTCGGTACGCTGTGGCCGTTTGGAGACAGCAAAGTTCCTTTCGATGAAGCCACGATGAATATGACTGATAACAACTGGAGACAGGATATCACAGCATCATGGGAATATCCGAAGAAAGGATATGTGATAGACCACCTGAATAGAAAAGCTTTTTATAATTACGGAGAAAGAATTGGAAATGCTTTAAAATCCGCTCTCGAAGGTTCGAAGTCATCATTGTTTTGCGATTCATGGGAAGTTGAAACAAAATATTTAACAACATTTGGTTTTGAAAACGAATTTACAAAAAGATATGGATATGAAATTTCAAAATACCGAGACAGCCTTTATTCAAATAACGAACCGTACAAAAACGTAAGATATGATTACATGAAATTGATATCTGAATATGTAATCGAAGAATTTTACAAACCATTTACGGAGTTAAGTCATCGATTCGGTGCAATCTCGCGTGTACAATGCTGCGGCGCACCCTGCGATTTAATTTCAGCATATTCTGTTACGGATATTCCCGAAACCGAAGCATTACTTTTTGAACCCGCTTTTTCTAATATCGTATCTTCAGCCGCAAGTCTTTCGGGAAAAAGAATTATTACATCGGAAACATTTACCTGTCTCTACGGCTGGCCCCGCATACGTCATAGCGAAGAACAAACTGCTGACCTGAAACTTCTTGTAGATGCTTTATTTGCTAACGGAGTTAATCAAATTATCTGGCACGGAAAACCATTTAATCCGGCCGGAGTAGATACTGTAAAATTCTACGCGTCCGTTCACGTCGGCTCGTCAGGTGCGCTGGCAGATGAAATTCCTGCTTTCAATAAATATATGGAAAAAGTTTCTTCGTTTATGAAAAAAGGAATTACATATTCAGATGTTGCTGTTTATTTACCAACCGAAGACAGCTGGGTTGCGGGAGAGCTTCCGAAAGAAAAACAATTCATCTGGGCATGGGGAGAATA
This sequence comes from Ignavibacteriota bacterium, assembly GCA_003135995.1. Lineage (GTDB taxonomy): Bacteria > Bacteroidota > Ignavibacteria > Tepidaquicellales > Tepidaquicellaceae > FEN-1257. Next base: position 8,299 of record PNBM01000266.1, read on the forward strand.
TGAACAAAGGTATACATACCTGCCCGAAGAACTTAAAGGTTACTGTCCGCTTTGGATTAACGGAGATTTTCTTGAAAAAGCAAAATATGAAAACGGATGTTTATACGTTGGTGACTGTGCATTCAGAGCATTATATGTTGATGTAAAATATTTAGATATAAAAAATTTGAAAACAATTTTGAGCCTTGCCAAATCAGGTTTACCTATTTGTTTAAAAAATATTCCCGAAGAACCCGGACTTAAAAAGAATATTCATGAATATAAAAATTTATGCTCCGAATTAATGAAGTTAAAAAATATTAAAACAAAATGGGAATACATTGATGATATTAAGCCGTTGATTTCGGGAAAAAATCTTCCGGATTTTCGCTGCAGGCAAACAGAAGATTGCTTGTATGTGTTTTTTGCAAATCCAAAATCAAAAGGACTTAAATTTCCTCTTGAATACGGTCAATCTTTTAATGATAAAACAGAAAAAATCGATATCTTTATTACAAAAGGAAAACACGATATTCCGGTAACTTTAAAATTCGAACCATATCAATCTCTGCTATTAAAACTTAATTCCGATGACTCGTATTCATTCGTAGATATTGGTTTTACTCCTAAAACTCCGCTAGTAATTCCAAGAGTAAAATCGGGAAAAGATAGGTGGGAAGTGCAATAAAACTTTTTTATAAGACCCCTCTCCTATCAGGCGAGGGGCAGGGGTGAGGTTTTGTTCTTTTAAAATGTAACTGACGCGTATTACAACACTCCAGTCACTATTAATTTTTTTTTAGAATTATATGACATTTTAATTTTAATATTACTTCATTTATATTTTAAAATTCTTTTATTAATATTATATCCTTATGAAAAAATTAAAATTACCTCTTATATGCATATCCGGATTATTTCTAATCATTTTTTTATCGTTTAGTTTTCATCACCGGAATAAAGAATTAAATGAAAATCCATCTGACTCAAAATGGAAATGCATAGGTCCATATGGTCAGAAATTACATTACGCTCCCGGTTCTTATTATTCGGGAAGAATTAATGAAATCGAAATATTAAAATCCGGATTGCGCATTGGCTCTGCAAGCGGCGGAATCTTCGAAACCGATAATAAAGAATCTAAATATGAACCGATAAGTGATAACCTGAGTTCACTTGTTATCGGAAGCTTTGTTACAAATCCGGAAAACGAAAATATTATTTTCGCAGGTACGGGAGATTTTGTTTTCCCCGGGACAGGATTGTGGAAAACGAGCAACAAAGGAAAACACTGGGAAGCTTTAAGCATGAATCCAACCCCAAATGCATTTTATAAAATCCGTTACACTCCGAATAATATAAAGAAGATTCACGCTGTTACAGATTCGGGTTATTATCGCTCTGACGATGGAGGAGAAACCTGGGAGCGTCATCTTTCCGGAGTAACAACAGATTTGGCTATAAATTATCAAAACCCAAATATTCTGTATACGGCGGTCGAAAATCTATCACAGGTGGATGATTATCAGCATATTTATATTTCCGGAGTCTATAAATCGGAAGATGGTGGTGATAAGTGGGAAAGGCTCGGAAAAGACCCTGTATTGCCAAATAAAGATATCGGCAGAACTTCAATCTGTATGTATGAAAAAAATTCTTCCATAGTTTATATTTCTATTTCAGGATACGGCTCTCCTTCTTTAAAAGGGGTATATAAAACTGAGAACGATGGAAAATCATGGAAGAAAATAAATCCGAATTATATTAATAAAAATAGTTCAGGATTTTATCAGGGAAATTACAATAACTATATTTCTGTATCTCCTTCAGACCCGGGCAGGGTCCTTCTCGGCTGGGCATCTCTTTCCATTACAACTGACGGCGGAAACAGCTGGAAAATTATCGAGAATGTTAACGTTCACGCAGACCATCACGCAATTGCATGGGAAAAGAACGGTAAAACAATTTACGAAGGCAATGACGGGGGATTTTCAATTTCAACAGATTACGGCTCTACCTGGAGTACCGCAAAAAACACTTTGCCTATCTCACAATTTTATGGATTCGATGTAAGTCCTACCAATAGTAATTATATTTATGGAGTCGCATTAGATAATGGTATTTGCGGAACAAGCAATATGGGAGCGGTATGGAACAATTATTGGATTGGAGATTGTACATCGGTTTCGGTTGACCCGTTAAATCCTGCTACAATATATTATGCACAATATGGATGTGCTCCTCCAAATGATTGTTCGTTATTTAAATCTACTAACGGCGGAATTAATTATATCGATGCAAACAAAGGAATTGATACCTGCGGACAGGACTGGAGTATTTATTTTACCCGTATCAAAAACGATAAGGTTTCAAATTATAATCTCTTTGTAAATTGTGACAACCATTTATTTTATTCAAAGGACAAAGGGAACAAATGGTCGAAGCTCAATCCCGGCGGATTCCGGTTTCCGATTACAAATATTGCAGTATCAAAATTTACTTCTCCCTTTGCTATAATATATGTTTGCCTGCTCGATACTATTGACAACAAAAATAAATTAAAAGTCTATGAAAACAATTCCTGGGATGAACGTTCGGAAGGTCTGCCGAAAAATATGTTTGTTAAGTCCGTTTCTATAAGTGAGAAAAATAATAACGTTGCTTATGCTTTGATGTACGGAACGAACTATCCCGAAAATAAAATATTTAAAACAACAGATAGAGGAAAAAGCTGGGAAAATATTTCGGGTGATTTGCCTAATGTGCCTTTAACAGATTTAATTTCTGACCCTGAAAACGAAAAAATCCTGTTTCTCGGAACGGATTGCGGCTGCTACAAGACAATTACGGGCGGATTGAAATGGACGGATTGGAATGAAGGTTTACCGGCAGCAGTCAAAGTAACGGAAATGCGGTTCATAGAAAAATCTTCGAATAGAAAATCATTTGTTGCAATAAGTACTTATGGAAGAGGAATTTGGATTAAAGATTTTTCGGATGAATAGCTTAATTTAACTATAACAAAGATAAACCGGAAAGTCAGTACGTTTAAACAAACAGGAGAACATTTAACATGAAATATTTATTAATTATTTTTCTATGGGCTGCATATTGCGCACTCCATAGTTATCTGATTAGCATCAATTTCACAAATCTGATGACGCGGTTATTAAAAAGTTATTATGCTTTTTTTAGAATTTTTTATATAATTCTCTCATTTATTTTGCTTGTTCCTTTAATTAAATACACCTCAGCCATAGATAACGAAGTAATAATTATATATAACCCATTTTTCACCATTGCCCGTTATATACTGATGATAGGAGCACTATTAATGTTTTTCTGGGCGTTCTTCTTCAACTATGATTCCTTATCGTTTTTTGGCATTCGTCAGGCGATGAATTTCAAAAAGACAAAAGAAACCAACCGTTCGGATGAATTAAAAAGAAAAGGACTGCTGGGAATTACAAGACACCCGATGTATCTCGCTTTAATAATTTATTTGTGGTGTCAGACATTCAGGATGACCGATATAATTGTAAACACTGTATTGACGATTTATGTAATTATCGGAACATTGCTTGAAGAAAAAAAACTTGTACTGGAATTTGGTGACACATACACTAAATATCAAAACGAAATCCCGATGCTGATTCCATTTACTAAAATGAAATCCAGGAAGTTAAAATTAAATTAAAAACATTATCATAAATAAATATTATAGTCCCCGGACATACGAGACAATATAAATACGAAAAACATTTCGATGGAATAAAATTCAGTAAAAGAACATAAAAACCTCACCCCCTGCCCCCTNNCCCTCTCCTGAAAGGAGAGGGGGAATTACTATCCAGCCGTGTTTCTCTCTCAACATAGTTTGGGAGTTTTAAAACAGGAAAGTATTTTTCATTTAACATTTAACATTTAACACTTAACATTGAATATACGAATCACTTCTCTATATTTATTTTAAAACAATATTTCTATTTTTGAACAAATACATTTTCACTAATTAATTTCAGGAGAACTAAATGAAACACATTCTATTCTTTTTGTTTTTCATTCCATCAGTAATATTTGCACAGGGAAATTTTAATGTCGAATGGGAAGGACCCGCAGGTAGTTATTATAATTCAATAATTAATGGTGAAAGTAATAACAGCATTCCCGAAATCGTTTTGACAACGTCAACTACAATCAGCGTATATGATGGAGCAACGCATCAGCTTAAATATTCATATTCCAATCCTGATTCGGGTTTTTATCATAACACAAATGTTTTGAATGAGCAACCGATGGACTTTAATTCTGATGGTATTTTTGATTTTATAATTTATAAAGTAGTTTATTCGGGTAGCAGCTATTCCACTACGATTAGAGTTATAAATGGTGCAACAGGAAGCATTGCCTTTCAAAATAATTATATCGGGTATATGTATCCTTATACTTTTGATATAGATGGTGACGGTTTTGTCGAAATTTGTTTAACAAATATGCATATAGGGACTGATGCCTCTACATTTAAAATAATATCCACCCCGGCGCATACCATAGGCGTAAATGAAAACACAGAGCATTTAAAGGATTATAATTTAAAACAAAATTATCCAAATCCATTTAATCCCACGACTAATATAGAATATTCGATTAAAGAAAACGCGAATGTTAAAATATTAGTATTCGATATTCTCGGAAGGGAAATAAGAACGGTATTAAACGAATTTAAAAAAGCAGGAACATATTCGTTAATGTTCGACGGCTCGGCATTACCATCCGGAACATATTTTTATCAGCTGATTGTAAACGACATCCCGGAAATAAAGAAAATGTTATTAATTAAATAACGACAGTTATTTAATTAGGAATCCCGATAGCGAAGCGTATCTGGATTGTTAACGAAATAATTTATAAATGTATGAATGTTCAACTCCTACGTAGTTGTGAAATATGTGGTATATATATCCTACAAATATATAACTCCTCCGGAGTTATATAAAGTCTGCTACATCTTTTTAATTTTCATTCCCAATCAGGGGATTGGGAATGAGGAAGAAAGTCTGCTACATCTTTTTAATTTTCATTCCCAATCAGGGGATTGGGAATGAGGAAGAAAAAATATGTTCAACACCTACGGAGTTGGGATAATGGAAAAATTCTATATCTACAAATATATAACTCCTCCGGAGTAAAAAATTTGTAAATTTATAAATCTTAAACTACGGGGAGTTAGTTTCAAATATTCTTCGAGATATATTCATTAATTTCGATGTACTCCTGTTCGCTCAAACGAAAATCTCCGGCGGAGATAAATCCATTAACCTGCTCGATGCTTCTTGCTCCTGCGATTGCACCGGTCACAGCTTCATTATTCAGAACCCATGCGATTGCTACTACTGCAGGTGTTAAATTGTGCCTTCTTCCAATTTCACGCAGTTTTTCAACGAGTGCAAGATTCTTAGAAAGTTTCGGCTCTGTGAATTCAGGCTTACCAGAACGCCAGTCATCAGGTGGCAAATTTTCTGCCCTTTCTTTCGTCATTCCACCGGTCAGCATTCCCGAAAGCATTGGTGAATAAGAAATTACTCCGATATTTTGTTTCAAACAGTAGGGCAGAATTTCCTTTTCTATTTTTGGTCTGAGCATTGAATACGGAGGCTGTAAAGAACTAACAGGTGCAATTTTTTCAGCTCGTTTTATTTGTTCAACATTAAAATTAGAAACTCCGATGAATCTGACTTTACCTTCTTTCTGCAAATCAGACATTGCGCTCCAGCCTTCTTCTAATTCTGTTTCAGGGTCAGGCCAGTGAATCTGGTATAAATCGATTACATCTGTTTTCAGTCTTCGAAGGCTCGCTTCACATTCGCGTTTAACCGATTCCGCCTTAAGGCTTCCAATTATTTCATTTTTATCATTCCAGGGAAGGGCACATTTTGTAAATACATAAGGTCTTTTTGATATTCCGGATAATGCTTTTGCAACTATTTCCTCAGAATGCCCTAAACCGTAAACGGCGGCTGTATCTATCCAGTTTATGCCTGAATCCAATGCGTGATGAATCGCCCCGATTGATTTATTATCATCCTGAACGCCCCAGCCGAATGACCATCCGGCTCCGCCTATAGCCCATGCACCGAAGCCTACTCTTGTTATTAACAAATCCGTAATTCCGAGTTTTTTTGTTTCCATAAACTTTTGTAATTAAAAAGTTAATAAAAATCAGGAACTTCTTTTTCATTTTGATTATTAATTGCATTATAATATATTTGTACATTATTTAATATACAGATACAGTCACACAAAGTGCAAATAAAAATTAACAGGGATTTTAATTTTTATTAAATTAAAAATTTTCGGGAAAAAGGGGGAAGGACAAATTGAAATCATTTACATATGTTTTATTTTCTTTATTAATTTTTATCGTTGCCTGTTCGAACAGGGATGATACAAAAGAAAAGAAATTGAAAGTTTTAGAATTAATTACCATTTACGAAAATATTCGTATGAACTACGTCGAAAGCACTAAAGAAGCAAATCCGGAGGAATTAAAAAAATACAAGTTAAAGCAANNAAGCAAACGGAACTGCTAAATACAGTATTAAACCTGCATAATAAATATGAATGGTATGCCTATGAAGACCTGAAAAACAAATTAGCTATAAATCTTCAAAAGGATACTGCATTAACAAATAAATTAATTAAGAGTAAGGAAAATTTAAGCTTGTTGCCCGTTGAGATTCGGAATGAAATAACTTACACGGTTGATATTTCTCCCGTATTAAGGACAGACGAAGATATGAAAAAAATAATAGATGAAACAAGAGTCCAGGTATATTCGGATTATACAAATGATTAATCAAATATTATTAGCGTTTCCCTGTAATTTTTTGCAACTTTTGTTCTTAAATTGAGTAATTAAATATAGTAGTATTTATTTAATTTATTTTAAAAAATATGTTACAAAAATTATTTATTTCAACAACTTTATTTCTCTTAATTTCCGGTAATATTTATTCGCAGGATAAAATCAAATTCCATTATGACGACTGGAATTATAAATTCTGGGACAAACCTTCGATAGAAGTTTCTTATGGACTTGCAAAAATCAATCTCGACGGGTTTACGCAGAAATTCGAAAATACTTCCAAGCTCGATATTAAGCTCGGATATGCTTCAGAGCACAAAACCTTTGCAGGAAAATTTGTTGTAAAATATGTCAATGGTTTTGCGGAATTCGGAGGTTTTTCCAACGACCTCGATTCAAGGATGAAAACCCCGGGAAATCTTAATTCAAATATGTGGCAGTTTGGAATTGGAAAAAAGGAAGGATATAAAATTTACGCCGGTTCTGTATCAATACTGCCTTATACTTCGAATGGAATGATATGGTCAAGACTCGACATGAAAGATTTTCCCGACAGTGTTTCGAATTATTCCGATTACAGCAAGATAAACCTTTTTAATAAAGCCGTCAGATTCGGTTCAAAATGGGAAGGTGGTTTAAATATCGGAATAGGAAATATGTTTTCACTGCAGGCAGGTTATGAACGCTCCAATGTTTACCAGAGATATTTATTCTGGAAAAATATAGGAAGCGCTATAGTTGAAGAAGCCGGACTGGGTTTGGTTGACGAATTCATTAGAAGAGTGCTTCATGATGAACCTATAGCAGGTTCGATAATAAATTTTGTTTTGAAGAACGCTTATGAATATGGAATTTACCAGCTTCGCTCTAAACAGATGAACTGGCCTTTCGACGGGGAAGCGTCTTTGAATTTTGATACGTTTAAATTCGGACTGGGGTTTAGATTTTAAAAGCAGAATATAGAAGTTAGAATATAGAATTCAGAAGAAAAAAAGAGCAATTTCACAGAGTGCACAGAGAACACACAGAGTTTCACAGAGAAAAAAATATTCTTCGCTTTTCGGCGAACTACTAACTATTATATTCTAACTTCTTACTTCTAAAATCGGATTCTATTATTTCTCCTTATTTTCTGATAATTCTATTTCAATCACTTCTTTTTTTCTATACTTTGAAACCAAACCTGATATTTTTATTTTCCATCCGTCGAAGGTTGCATAGACTACCGGCACTAAAACCAAAGTAAGAAACATTGAACTTAATAATCCACCGATTAGCACAACACCGAGTGCTGACTTCGTTTCAGAACCAGCCGATGTTGCAAATGCTATCGGCATCATACCCATCACCATTGCGAATGTAGTCATTAGTATCGGTCTTAATCTTACTTTTCCCGCTTCAACTAAAGCTTCGGTTGTATCGAATCCCTTTTCAAGTTTCATCTGGTTTGTACGGTCAACAAGCAGGATACCGTTTTTTGCAACCAATCCTACAAGCATTATCATTCCGAATAAAGAAAATATGCTGATTGTTTTCATCGTTAAACCGAGAGCAAGAAAGGCTCCTATGATTGCGACAGGAATCGAAAATAGAATTATGAAAGGATACAAATATGAATCATACAAGGCAACTAAAATCATATACACAAAAAGTATTCCCGCAAATAAAGCTAAAAGCAGATTTGTAAAAGATTCCTTCATCATTTTTTGTTCACCGGTAAAAGTAAAATTTACACCAGTCGGAAGCTGAACCGTTTTCATTTTTTCTTTTATTTCAGCCGCAATATCACCGGATGATCTACCGTATACCTGTGAATATAATAGAATTGCTGTAATTCTTCCTTCTCTTTGAAGTTTTGTTGGTCCTGTGCTGAGAGCAAGATTCGAAAATTGTTTTAGCTTCACCTGCTGTCCCTTATTATTCAGGAAAGAATATTCACCAAGAGATTGAGTTTGTTTTCTGTCGAATTCATCCATACGGATTCTTATATCAAATTCGTTAATTCCTTCCCTGAATCTCGAATCATTATCACCGGTCAAAGCGACACGTAAATTTTGTCCGACATCGTTGATTGTTAAACCGAGCAGTGACATTTTTTTTCTGTCGATTTCAACTCTTAGTTCAGGCTTCCCTTCTTCGGAAGATAAACGCACATCTGTTGTTCCCCTGATTTCCCTTATCATGTTTTTCATTAATGCAGCACCTTTATATACGTCTTCATAAGTCGGTCCGGAAATGGCAATTGAAATAGGCGGTCTGTTAGATGTTCCCCAGATGCTTGTTGGATTTACTCTTACAGTAACCCCGGGAATCTGAACAATTTTATTTTTAAGCTCCATTCCGATTTCATCAGTGGATTTTTTTCTCAGAATTTTATCGCAGAGTTTAACATCAATCTCGGATGTATTATTCGCATACAAGCCAACCATACCTTCGCTCGAAGCTCCAACACTTGTAATAATTCTTTCGACTTCGGGAACTTCGGAAACCATTTTTTCAACTTTGAATGTCTGCAAATTTGTATTTTCAATGCTCATACCCGGGTCATATTCGAGCACGATTGAAAATTCTCCCCTGTCCATATTTGGAATAAATTCAGTCCCGATGAATCCGAAAGGAATTAATAAAAATGAGGCAAGGAAAAGTGTTCCGGATAAAATTATTATTTTCCACCTGTTCCTCAAACCCGCTCTTATGATTCTTGTGTAATAATCCGTAACCCTGTCGTAAATTTTTTCAAACCATAATCCGAACTTACCCATCAAGGTTTTTTTCGTGATACTTTCGAGCTTTGTAAATCTCGATGCAAGTGCCGGCGTAACAGTAAATGATACTACCAGGCTCATAAGCGTTGAAAACACTACAACGAGCGCATATTGCCTGACCATATTTCCGATTATCCCCGTAATCAAAGCCATAGGAACAAACACAACCACGTCCACCATTGTTATTGAAAGCGCTGCAAACCCGATTTCATTTCTTCCTTTCAAAGCCGCATCGCGCTGTGAGTCTCCCATTTCAAGGTGCCTGTATATATTTTCAAGCACCACAA
>PNBM01000324.1 GCA_003135995.1 Ignavibacteriota bacterium
AATTGCAATATTGGCTTCAAGTAGTAATACATTTTTTATATCGAGGTCCAGTGTTTCTCTGACCTTTTCAAGTTCGAGCAGATTGCGCGAAACCAAAACCAGTTTTGGCTTATATTCGGAAAGTTTTTGCGCCGTAATCCTTCCGATGCCTTTTGACGCACCTGTTATTATTATTACTTTGTCTTTTAAATTATTCATAATGATTTGTATTTTATATATATAACAATAAATCAATTCGTAAAATTCTTAAAATTTGTAAAATTAAAAGATTCATAATCCCGACAAGTCNNAATTCCCAACTCCGGAGGAGTTGCATATTTGTAGAAACTGAATTATTAGTCTAATTCTCAACTCCGGAGGAGTTGCATATTTGTAGGTGAATATTTTCCAATGTTTCTCAACTCCGGAGGAGTTTTCCGTTTATAGATTATTTATTGTCATATCCCCAACCCCTTTAGGGGTTTTCCGTATGTTGAATATTCATAAACTTCATAAGATTCAAAAATTCATAAAATGTTTCTCAACTCCGGAGGAGTTGAACATTATTTTTTGCATAATAAATATTTAATATTTATCATTTCTCTATCGTTTTTAATTTAAAATTAAAAATTAACTTTGTTGATTATAAACTTAATTTGTAGTAAATTATTAAGAAATTTATTCCAAAATAAAATTAAATTTTGAGATAAAAATAGTCACATCAAAAATTAATTTAGTTCTCTTATTTTTTAAAGCTCCAACATCAAAAGATATAATCTTTGAATAACTGTTTGTAATATTAATTTACTAATTATTATTTTTTCATTTAAAAATCAAAATCGAAAGGAAGAAGTTTTGAAAAAAATATTTACTGTTTTTATACTTGTAATTATTTTCACATCTGCATTAATAGCTCAGGAAACATATTTCGCAAACAGTGAAAATAAATACAAAGGTAATAACACACATGATTACAATGATGTTTCGGGAATGCCGAAGGCAAAAGTAAAAACCCGGGAAATGATTAGTCTTGAACAGCAAATAAAAATGCTAAAAGAATCTAATGATGTAAACAACAGAACAAAGCTCGAAGAATTGAACAAACGTTTAAGTATTTTAAACGGTAATATTGTAAAAAAAGGTGATTACTACGGCGCCACTTATACCATTCCGCATATTAATCCCCCATTCATTCAAACCGATAACATTTATAATACGAAAATATTCAACGGTACAAATAAAGTTAGCGCAATAGCAACTTTCACTGAACAAATCGGTGCAAATGCGGGCAGGATTTGGGTTGCATATGCAACTACTTATAATTCCACAACATCCGATACTTTAAGATTTGCTTACAGCGATGATGGCGGGATACATTACGTTGGAGCAGGTGTTGTAAAACTCGGCGGTACCGACCAGTTTAATCTCGATGACCTGGATATAGAAATTATTGAGAATACTACAGGTGATAAAATTTTATGGGCTGTCTATGGATTAAGAGCAACAGGAGGAACGGGAAAATATTTTGTGGGGGGTCTCAATTATAACATAACAACTCCGTCAATGTCTTTTTGGGTTTTAAGCTGGCCCGGCAATAACGTAAATTACAGATATTATGGAATAAGAATGACCTCTGATAATGCAACCTGGCCGGACCTGGCATACGTTCATATTATTTGTTCATTCGATTCTACCGATGCTAATGGTTATCATATCAATACTCAAAAATATACATATTGCGTGAATCCTTATGTATCATCAGTTCCGACATTTAATTATCTGCCGCAAAAGTTTTACTGGTATAATATTCCTGTCAATTACGTTAGCAATATTTATTCTGACATTGCGTATTTTCATAATGGTGAAGATTCTGTCATAGTATCTTTTTCAGGAGGCAATGATAGCACAGTAATTTATTTTGCAAAATGTGATGGTGAAGGGAATGCACCTGTGGCAGGACATCATCAGACAGGCTCGGATGTCGGCGCATATAAACATCACGCTCGCCTGGCTACAAATGGTAATAATAATGGATTTGTAGTATGTCTGTTCAATACAGTTTCGAATGGTTTTGATAATGTAAGATATTTCAGAACTTCAAATTTTGGTAATTTTCTTTCATATACTCAAAGTATATTGTTCGGTACTTCAGGACAGGATAATGTCGACNNCCCCGATATAGTCGGAAGAAGAAACTCTCAAACTTATTATTTCGCCTTTAATACTGATGACAGTTTACATTATATATTTGTAAATCCTGTCGGTACTTATACTCATTATCAGCACATGAACTTTCCTACATTTCTTTCACCCTCATTAGGACCAAAACCGGGATTCAGATTTGTCGGCGGTGACAGTTGTTATGTTTTGTTTACTGAATATGGTCCAAAAAATGTATGGTCAGCCGCAGGATGCTTGGGTCAAACAATTGGAATCGGAAATCAGAACCAGATTGCAAATTCATATGAACTGAAACAAAATTACCCAAACCCGTTTAATCCGCAGACATCGATTGAATATAGTTTAGCTAAAAGCGGTCTTGTGAAATTGATTGTTTATGATATTCTCGGAAAAGAAATTGCTGTGCTGGTAAATGAAGTGAAACAGGCTGGAAATTATAT
>PNBM01000092.1 GCA_003135995.1 Ignavibacteriota bacterium
GCTTTCTTTAGACTATTCTTACAAAAGAAATCTTTTCGCTCGAATGTAACGCTGTATTCCTCAAGTGCTTCATCGAGTTTGGTTTTAAACCTTTTTACTTTTTCGAGTGGGTCGTATTCGTAATATTGGGTTTGGTCCGGGGGTGTGTATTCCTTTTGTAAGCATTTTTGTAATCCTTAATTTAGTTTATAAGGATTAATAGAATTTAAATTCCAAATTACATAATTATTGATGGTTTAATAAATTTATTTTAATAATCTGTCAAATATTTTTGGATTTGTAAGCTTTTTTAAGTAATGAATTTATTTCTTCTTCAAGATTTTGATTTAAAACTTTAGCATTTTCTAAATCAGATATCCCTTTATTAAAATTCTTTATTTTCAAGTGCGATTTTCCTCTGGTAAGATAAAAATAGCATTTAATTATCTTATTATTCTCTTTATATTTTTCTTTTGCATTGTCACATAAAATTATAGCATCTCTGTATTTTTTTAGTTCATAAAATATCATAGCTTTTACAACTAATGCATAAAAAGTTTCTTTAATATTTAATGTTTTATCAATGAAAATTAATGCTTCTTTTGATATCCCATTTCGATTTAGTGCATCAGCATGTAAGATTAAATTACTGTAATCATTTGGATGTGTTTGAATCAGTTTATTTGTGTAATATAAATATTTGATATAGTTTTTCTTTACTTTCATTAAATTTGCTAATATTTGATCTGATTCAACCGTGTTATTTTTGATTTTCAAGATACGGTTATTAATNNCCTACGTAAATTAATTAAAGCGTAAGCAATATTTTCTAAGATATCCAAAGATTTAGGATTTAATCGCAGTGCTTTTCGATAAACTTTTAGAGCTTCAACATAATTTCCACTTTCAGAATAAAAATACCCCAACATACCATAACATTCAATATTATTTGGATTTGTTGAAATAGCCTTGTTAATATCTTTAAATGCTTCATTTATATCACCCATCTTAAATTTAATTTGTGCTTTCAATACATAAAACAATGTTTCATTTGGGAACTGATCTATAAGTGAATTTAATTCATCATTTGCTTCATTTTGCTTATCAAGAAAAATCAATGCGGATAATTTAAATGTTTTAGCTCTATTCAACAAAGGATATTGCATATAATCATCCCGTTTTCTTTTATAAGTTTTAAAAACCGTTTTGATTTTATCTTCTTCTCTTTTTATAAATTCATCAAAAAATATTACTGACTTTGCAAACTTTTTTCTTAGATAGTATATTAAACCGAGGACATAGGATGCTCTGTTCAGAGAAGGATATTTCTTATATATTTTATATGCTAATCTACCTGCTTTGAAATACTGATTTGTACTTGCGAAATATTCTGAAAGCCCCAAATATACCCATGACCCATTAGGTTCAACTATTATGGCTTTATTAAAAAATATTAATGCTTTTTCGAATTCCAGCATTCCTAAATAAACTGCACCAATATTAACCAAAACAGAATAATTATTTTTAAATTCTGTTGACTTATTGTAAATTTTAAGCGCTTCTTTAAATTGCATTGATTTAACTAAAGCTCCAAATTTGAGAAAATTTACATCTTTATTGTTTGGTTCTTTAGATAATTGTTTATCACATATTAAAATTGCTTCATCATATTGACCGAAATTGGTCAAAAGACTTATTTTATTCATCAAAAAATATTCATCTTTATTTTTCAAATGAATACATTTATCTAAATGTATTAAAGATTGTATATAATCACCGTTAATTATATTTAAATGGAATAGTGATATTTCCTTTTTTAATTCTTTGTTTTTATAAGAGTATGTTTTGGGAGCTCGTTTAAGTAGTTTAAGTACTTCATCAATAGGAACCGCAAAGTTTAAATTTTGGCCTTTAGGATCAGTTAATGTAGTAATACCAATTAATTCTCCTTTTAAATTAAACAAACCTCCTCCGCTATTACCTTGAGATAAGCTAGCATCAATTTGTATCAAATTATTTCTTCTAAAATCAAATGATAATTCAGAGCTTTCCACGAAACGATTTCTTCCATTAATATTACCTTTTGTTACTGAATTAGTATATCTTTCAGGATTACCTATTGCGAAAATATCATCTGAGACTTCATATTCAGTATTAAATGGTATATCCGGAAAAGATTTTGTGTCATCTATCTTTAGCAGTAAAATATCAATATTCGGATCTATAATAATAATCCCATCATGCTCAATCTCTTTATTTCCCTGATATAATTTGAATTTAGAAGACTGGAAAATAATATGGAAATTAGTTATAATAATTCCTTTTTTCTTCAATACAACAGCGCTTCCATGATGCATATACACACCATTTTTACCATATACATTGATTCTTAAAACAGATTCCTTACACTTTGCTATAATATCTTTATTTGTTAAGCTCAATATAAATAAGTGAATTTTATATAATTACAATATTAGAAAAAAATAGAAAATAATCAATACATGTATTATCTGAACATTTTTTTGTGTGTAAAATGATTTTTAAAATTATTATTTTATTTGAAAATTAAAATGATAATTGTATGGAAAAACTTAGTGGGCACAAAACTTTCGAGCAGTTTCTCGAAACCGATAAATATTATTTAGAAAACTTCATAAAAATTTCCGGATTATACTGTTACATAACCAAAAAGTTTAGAGGAAAAGAAAAAGCAGCAGAAAAGCAGTTGCTATTGAACAGCTTAGAAAAGATAATAAGGGAAAGTATTTACTTTTATGATCGTATTAGAATAAATGATTTAAGATTGTTAAATAAGATCGCTCATTCTAATAAAACAGATATTAAGTTATTATCAACTTCAATTGACTCTTCAAAATTGAGTAACGAGGATATCATTAAATTAAATGAAAGTAATAAAGAAAAAGATCGTAAAATTGAAAATTTAGAAAGGGAAGTTAAAAAAGCTAATAAAGAATTATTTAAATTTACATCACCAGAAAAAGAAAATGAAAATGCAGTAGATATTTATTTAAGGTTAATTAAAAAAATTGATTTTATACCAACCTACGAAGCCCTCGAAATAGCATCAGGCAGGAAAATATCTTCATCGACCTGGCAAAGAAAATTTACCAGAGACATAGGTTTTTTAGACACCTTACAAAATGAAACAGAAAAGTTAATAAACAGAACATCAATTGAATTAAAGAAAAAGTTTTATACTGAAGTACATATATATATTGGAAACACATATGATAATTTATTAATTCAAAAATTTGATGAAAAAATATTAAAAAAAGTATATTTTGATAAAAAGACAGGAAAAGAATTGTCTTTTATTGACTACATAACCAATCGGATGCAATACGACGATTTTGAAAAGACCAAAAAATACTCATAATACTTTCGGTTAAATTACCATTCTTAAAAATTAAATAACTATCCTATTACCTCAGTTTGGGATGAATTTGGGAAATTCATCTCCTGGCAATTTTATATTTAATCAATAGTTTAAGTCTAACCGCTAATTTATTTATTCTCTTCATTTCGGGAAATCCAATATAAGAGCCCGAGGGACTTTCCTCGTGAAAATAAAAAAATTCAAGAATGGCAAAAGCAAAAAAGTCAGCTAACACTATAATTAGCACCCAGGACCAGTTCCTGGAGTTCGTTTCGTCACTTCCTGCCGCGAATTCAAATAAAGGCAAGACAAAGGTAAAAGCCACCGTGATGGATATTCCATCTTTGAATCCTTCGAGTTTCAGAAATCTCGATGAGGACATTTTCTTGTCCGGTGCCAATATCGAACTTAATCTCAAAGGCGATGTTGGACCGTACTCGGCTGCACTTTTAAGTCGCAGATTTAAGAGAACCGGATTTGCCGGACGTAACATCAGTCTAGCAATTCCCGCTTCAGTCAGCAGTGAAGACAGAGCCAAGTTAATTGACCGAATAGGTCAATGCGCGAAGTCAGAATCGGTTGAAACGGTGAAGTCTCTTGTAGAAAAAGGGGCAACTGTGTCTATGGAAGATGCAAAAACATTTGGTCTTATTGATCAGGTGATTGACCTTTCAAAGCGCAGAGGTTCCAAGACGACGACAGCAGTGGCTGCCTCAGATGACACTTCCGTCTCTGAGAACCAAACAGCTACTTCGTAGCATCTGAAAGGAGATAATTGGGGGAATNNATTTTGAAAGTTAATTGTAAAATATCGCCAAGATTGATAATGAATATTGCATCATTATATACTGTATCAAATCGTGTAATTACAGAATATCTCGATAACGCAGTATGCGCATCTGGAAAAGAAAATCAGTTATTAAGTTCATTTACCAGACAAGATACAAAATATAAAAACAAATTAGTCACCTCAGATGATAATTTCGTCTCTGAGAATCAAACTACTAAATCGTAGAATGAATAACAAAAAATGGGGAAAGCTATTCAGTTTTCTCTTTTTAATATTATTAATTATGTTAGTAACCTGTAAAATATCACCCAGGTTAATCGTCAACATCTCATCCTTGTATACTGATACAAATCGTGTTTTCATGGAATTTGTAGACAATGCTATCGACGCAATTCCAAGATTAAATATTCTATATAGTAATCTCACAAGTACTGAGCCAGAATATAAAAATAGTTTTAAAATATATGTAACAATTTCCGGAAAAACACATTGGACCGGAAGAGTTACAATCTCAGATAATTGTTCAGGTATGGAAAAGTTAAGCAAGGTCGTTGAAAGTATCGGCAACTCTGAAAAAAAATCGCAATCATGGCTTAATGGACAATTCGGCTATGGGATACACAGCTATCCGGCAATTTGTAGTACTTTAGAAATATTTACAAAGCACGCGGATAATGGCTATTCAGAATATATAAAAATGAAAAGGGATGATTTTTTAATTGACGACCTGAGTAACTTAAAATTTGAAATCGAGCATGTAAAGCCTCATACACCTGTATCCGGAACAATAATAACATTATCCGGATTTTCGAAAGAATCCTGGCTTGATATAGATGCAAAATTACTGAAATCTGAAATAGAAAACCACTTCGAACTATTACTTCAAAATCCTAATATCAGTATTAAAATTAAGGATAAAGACGGCAAAACTCTTGTATGTAAACCATATGATTACAATTTACACCAAGGGGTAATCTTTGAAAAGGTAATACCGATTGCTGTACCTGAATCAGATAACAAATTCGATAAATATTTTAAGAAAAACGAAATCAAAATATTCTTGAAAATTAATCCGAAGGTATCAGTTGAAAGACCTCCGGTAATAATTTCAAAGGACCGAAGAGTCATCGAATTGTATCAGATAAAATCCTTACGCACTTATAATAAGCGAGAACTATGGAATCATCCGAGCATCGAAGGATATATTAATACTTACGATTTACTGAACCCTACCCTGACTCGGAATGACTTCAAAAACGACAAGAACTTCAGGCTTGTAAAAAAAGCCATTCTTGACGCAGAACCAGAAATCCTCGAAAAGTTTCGGAAAGCAGTCGAAAGTACTACAATAAACGACTTTTCCGAAATCGAATCAAGATTTAATTCAAACTTCAAAAGCCTAATTGAATTGACCGAAGAGGATAAAGACAAATTAAAACCCGGGGATATTGTAAGAGTTTCTGATTCAGGCACACGTATTTTAGAAGTCTTAGTACCATACAAAGACGGTGCATTTGAATCCGAATTAAAATCACATTCACATAAACGGAAGAAGAAAAGAAATGATTGCACAGATACTTCTGAAGATGTCGAAAATGAATTAATAAAGATGGAACAGATTAGGGAGTTTATTATTCCTCCTAAGGGAAATCAACGAAATTTGATATTAAAAATTGACGACACTTCTGAACCGATTAAAGATAACGAAGGGAAAGAAAAGCGCTCTGAGTTATTTGGTAACACTGTAACAATTTATAAAAAACACCAGGATTTCACAAAAAGGATAAAAAAGAACCAAATTGAAATTGAAATAATCTCAACTGAACTGATTTCCTATATAGCCAGTGAAATGCTTGTGCATTACACGAATTATAGTTTCGAGCAATCCGGTAAAGATAAACAGCCTGACAGGAAAGGCATTTTGATATTCTTCACTGACTGGCTCTATAAACTGGAAGACTCACTAAAAAATTTAATTGGAAAACCGTTAAGTAAATAAAATAATTAAAAAATCTAAAAACATTTAAAAAGGAGAAATAAAATGAAATCAAATCTATTACAAGTAGCTACATACAAAAAAACCATAAAGTCTTTCAAAGATTTTTATGAGTTAAAATGCAATTTGCCGGGATTAATTACAGAAGAAGATATTGAAGTTAGAAATGATTTATACCCGGAAGGTGTCGAAGTAATATATGCTATACCTTTTGAACATAGTTTCAAAATTGCAATACATGTCGATACTGATTTTGGTTATAATATCGTTACAGTTGAGATAAACTTAAAAGATGGGCAGAATGAAATAAGTTTTGAATCTGCTATTTTTGCACATAAAACAAACAAATTTGGATTGTTATCCTTTCTTGATTTCAAGATACTTGTGACTAAATATTATCCCTTAATTGAAAAATTCTTGGATACATTAGATAAATTGGAACGGAATAAACCGTGTGAAAACGACTGTTATTATCGCGAACAAAGAAAAAAAGACGGTGTTTGTGATAAAATGTATATCTCAAAAAGCGAATACACTCCTGAAAAAAATGCATTGGCACAACAAATCACATTAGTAAGAGAGCAAATGAATAAGAAATAAAAGTTAAATAAATTAAACGGCGAAAAAATTTAAAAATAATTTTCTCTGTACAAGTACACTATTCGGAGATGATGAATATACTTTTCGTGCAGATTACAATGAGTCTGGCAGACTTGAATGTATTTCTGGATGCTTGTTAGGAGAATATTTCGGAATTGAGCTTCATCTTA
>PNBM01000353.1 GCA_003135995.1 Ignavibacteriota bacterium
CGGGGTTGAGAATATTAAATTTATTAATCCTATAAATATGCAACCCCTACGGGGTTTCATTCCTTTTAAAAACTAAATATAAATTAACTTTCAAACTTTCAAACTTTCAAACCTTCGAACCTAATATCCCAGTTTCTTTTCTAAAATATCTTGCAAATAAATTTTTAATGAATCTATTTTCACTTCTTCAATCACTTCATTTGCAAATGCATATAACAATAGTCTCTTACCTTCTTGCTCTCCGATTCCCCGCGCTCTCAGATAAAACAGCTGTTCCATATCGAGCTGTCCAGTAGTAGCACCGTGGCTGCATTTCACGTCGTCAGCAAAAATCTCAAGCTGAGGCTTTGAATTCACCGAAGCTTCTTTTGAAAGTAAAATATTATTATTCATCTGGTAAGCATTCGTTTTCTGTGCATCTTTTCTTACCATAATTTTCCCGTTAAAAATACCGTTCGAATTTCCATCCATAATACCTTTATATAATTCATTGCTGTGACAGTTCGGACTTGCGTGGTCTGCAAGAGTGTGATTATCGATTTGCTGCTGTCCGTTTGCAATAAAAAGTCCGTTCATAATGCATTCAATATTCTCGCCGTTTAAATATGAATTCAGATTATTTCTTGTAACACGTCCGCCCCAGCTTATATTGACTGAAAAAAATCTGCTATCACGTTCCTGCTGAACCTGTGTCGTTCCGACGTGATAACTGCTTTCACTTTCATTCTGAATTTTGTAATAATGAATTTCAGAATTATTACCCGAATATATTTCCGTGACTGCATTTGAAAAGCTGAAATTATTTCCCCTCGATTCGTGTAACTCTATTATAGATGCCGAACTTCCTTCATCTGCAACTGCTAATATTCTCGGGTAAAAAATTATTTCGCTTTGCTTTGAATCTGCAATATTTAAAATTAAAACAGGTTCTTTCACTTCAATGCCATTTCCGATGTGAATAAAAATTCCATCAAGCGAATAAGCAGTGTTTAAAGCCGTGAAACCATCGTTCCTGTAATCCGCATATTTGGCAAAATATTTTTCAACTAATTCACGGTTATACTTTTGTGCTTCTTTAAAAGTTCCAATAAAAACATTTTTGTTCTTTGTTATTATCTTTGAATGACTTTCTGAATACTTGCCGTTTATCAGAACAATTAGATTAGCATCTAAACCCGGAATTGCAAATTCTTCTACTTCTTTTTTCGTTAGCTCTGCAGGAACTTCAAATATCTGACTGTAATTATTTGATATAATTGAATTGATATCGGTAAATCGCCAGTCTTCCAGTTTTCTGTGAGGAAAACCAAGTAATTCAAAATATCTTTTTGCATCCAGCCTTCTGTTGTGTATGATTCCCGTCGCAGAACCGTTCAGCTTGCCTTCGAACGTTTTAAATTCAGTTACTAATTTTTCTTTTAAATCCATTATTATTTCGATTATAATTATCTACTATCAATTTATTTTTATAAATCTTTTAATCTGTTATTTTATTTTTTGAATTATATAATTTAACATTTAACATTTAACATTTAACATTGATTTTTACTTGTTATCCGCAAGCTGCTCTACCCAATCGTATCCCAGTTCTTCAAGCTTAAACGCCAATTCCTTACCGCCTGAAGTTACAATCTGTCCGTCGTTCAAAACGTGTACATAATCCGGTATTATATAATTTAAAAGTCTCTGGTAATGCGTAATTACAACGAATGCATTGTCCGGAGATTTCAGTTTGTTTACACCTTCCGCTACAATTCGCAGCGCATCGATGTCCAGTCCCGAATCCGTTTCATCGAGTATTGATAATTCCGGATTCATCATTGCAAGCTGAAAAATTTCATTTCTCTTTTTTTCACCGCCCGAGAACCCGACATTCACTGACCTGCTTAACATATCCGTTTCGATTTCAACAAGCTTTGCTTTTGATTTCAGCATTTTCAAAAACTCAACCGAACTTAAAGGTGCTAAACCTAAATATTTTCTTTTCTCGCTGATTGCTGTTTTCAAAAAGTTTGTTGTCGATACACCTGGAATTTCAACAGGATATTGGAATGCAAGAAAAATTCCTTCCCTTGCACGGTCCTCCGGAGAAAGTTCAAGTAAATTTTTCCCTTTGTAAATCACTTCTCCTTCGGTGACAACATATCCCTCTTTGCCGGCTAATACAGATGCAAGTGTCGATTTTCCGGAACCATTAGGTCCCATAATCGCATGCACTTCACCCGCTTTTACTTCAAGGTTTATTCCCTTAAGAATTTCTCTATCTTCTACTTTTGCTTTTAAATTTCTTATACTTAACATAAATACAATTTCTTTTATTTTTTATTTTTTATTTTTTATCCCACACTTCCCTCAAGCGAAATTGCAAGAAGCTTCTGTGCCTCTACTGCAAATTCCATAGGAAGCTGATTTAATACTTCTTTTGCATATCCGTTTACAATCAATGCAACAGCATCTTCCTGCGATATCCCGCGCTGCTTACAGTAAAACATTATGTCTTCACTGATTTTCGAAGTGGTCGCTTCGTGTTCTACAATTGCCGTACTGTTTTTAATATCAAAATAAGGGAAAGTGTGTGCTCCGCATCTG
>PNBM01000348.1:0-42630 GCA_003135995.1 Ignavibacteriota bacterium
AGTTTCCCGCCTTCTGTTACCGTATCTTTTCCTTCAATCTGCTTTTTCGCATATCTTAAAAAGCCCGCAGGAGATAGATTCTTGAACATAGCATAAGCCTGTACACCTCTTCCAAGCAGCGTTCCGGCTTCCATTGTGTAGCCGGCTAAATCAACAGCCTTTTTATATTTTTCCTCAGCCGCAAGTATATCACCGCCTTTTTCAAGTTCTTCTCCTTCCAATGAGAGCCTCTTTATCAGGTATTCACCCATTGCTACTTTCACTTCATTCTCAATCTCTGCATCGTTCCTCTTTATCTNNCCGTAATCTTCTACGTGCTGCAAAGCCTTTTCAAGTGTAACTTTGTTTGCTATCGTTTTGTAAAATTTATTTTCCAGAGCCTGCTTTATTCTTTCATTCACTTCATCGCTTCTTCCAATCTGCTTTCCGAATTTCCGCGGCTTCATTTTCTTTTCCCTTGCTAACTCTTCTGTAGCAACCCGGTTAACATAATCCGCACTTGCCAGTTCGTATAGTTCTTTGTATTGATTCTCTGAAAATTTAAATGGTACTTTTTGTGATTCAAATAATCTGTCCATTGAATCCTTGAATTCTCCCTCAGTCATCTTTGGATTGTTGGATATACCGAAAGTTCCTATCTTTATTAAGTTATCTTTATGCTCGATAAAATAACTCGTGCTGGTATGCTCAAGTAACTTTGGAAATTCTTCCGGATTGTTTTTAAATTCCGATTCCAATTCTCCCGGATCCTCTTCCATTTCATATCCATCACCTTTTTCACTTATTATTCCACGCTTAAATAATTCTTCTGTCACTTTCCTTATCTCTTTTGTATCCCGACCGGATTTCTCAGCGATATCGGATACTTTTACGCTCCCGCCTTTCTTCGGAAGAGAAGAAAATATAGAATCCTTAAAATCCTCTAATCCTTTTTTTATCTCTCCAACCCCGCTTTTTATCCCTTCATCAAGATTGTAATTCGTCAGCGAACCGAATTTGTAATCACTGCTATAATCCGGCGATTCCCCTTCAGTATCTTTTTCCCTATTGACATTAATATTTTTATCACTTAAATTTGAATCGGATAAATCATCCGTTGAAATCTGTTTATTACCCTTCGGGGTTTCAGATTTCAGTTGTGATTTGCTTTCAAAGTTACTCTCGTTGGATTCGTCTGACGAGAGTATTTTATTTTCAGAATATTCTTCCGTTCCATTCAATAATGACGTTAAATCATTGGTGATATTTTTTGCTTTTACTTTGTCTTTATTAAATTTTTCCTCTTGTACTTTAACTTCATCGCTATTTAAAAAATCTTGTTTTGCTTTCTTATATCTTTCAGTAAAAATTTCATTGTATTTTAAATCAATATCTTGATGTGCATTCCGTCTTTCGTAACTACTCCCGTAATTCTCTCCCTGCCCTGAAATAAAAGAATGCTCGTTTTGTCTCGCTTGTTTTTCCTCATCTGTTAAAAAACTGTCTCCTCCATTTCTATTGAAAACAGGATTAAATTTTTCTTCAGGCTTTGGCAATGTAGATAGTTCTTTAACTTGTCCCTTAATAAAATCTTTATTCTTTTCGGCGTTAATATAAAATATTTCAGGCAGTATTTCAGAATTTATTATACCCCGATTTTTTAATTCGTTTATTGTTTTTTCATCAAATCCTTGTTTTGATAATTCTATTTTATAAATAGGTTCGTCTTTAGCGACTTTTAGATTGTTTCTTAATTCTTCTGCTTTATTTAGATTTTCTGCTGTTTCGTAATCAATCCCGCTATAATATCGGGGTAAATTATACTTATATGTTGCATCAAACCATCCGTACTTACCATTCATTTCAACTGACGACACTATTCCGTGTTCCGGCTCTTTATCTTCTCGCTTGAATGTCTTGAATTTTGAGTTGAAGTCATCTAATTCTTTCTGTGCCTCATAAACATATTTACTTCTTACATTTTTAATATTGTTTTTCTTTTTAATGACTTCTTTTGATTTCGTATCAAGAGCTTTAATAACATTTTTGGGAACATCTTTAAAACTTTCGATGTTGTCTAAATTATCACTACCTAATTCTTTCAATTCTGCCTCTGAAAATAAAAAGGGACTGATAAATTCATCTACACTATAAAACGGTGTTTCATTTCCATAAGAAGATGTATGATGCCACTCGTTTGTTGTTGCTAATCCTGCATCTACCATTCTTTTTGCCCAAGTTGGAAGTTTTGAATAAGGTAATTTCCCTTCTTCATACGCTGATTCGGCTCGTTTACTCATTGAATGTCCAACATACCCACTATTGCCCCCAAATGGTTTTCTTTTTTCACTCACCATCTCTCCAACATTAGTACCAATCTCTTCTCCAAAATATCTCCTGTAATTTGTTACCTCTCCGCCTTCCCATGGATATTCCTTTTTGTTGTCATTTCTCCAGCTCTTCTGCTTTGAGTTGTCTAAGAAGTCTACGAGCTGCTGGTCCTGAAGCATCTGCTCCACGTTAGTTCTCGCAAATGGACTCAGGTTTTCTTCGTTACCCATCACCATTGCAAAGTGTGAGCTCCCCGTCTCTACTCCTATTTTCCTTAAGTATTCCAGTATATCTTCGTAATTATCCAGTAGTCCCATAGGTACTTCATGCATCGTTGTTATTTTCATCTGTGGGTCAACTCCAATCAGCGTAACCGCATTGTCGTTTCCCTGTAATTCTTTTACTATATTTTGTAATTTTTTCGAGGAGATTTTCTGTCCCATATACCCTGAGTGACTCTTCGGGTCTAATAGTGTGTCATATCCTAATTTTAAATTATCTTCATCTGCAAAGTCATAGATATCCTGTGTTTTGAGTATCTTCTCAAATACAGAATCGTTTCTTTTTTTCGCTTCCTGCTTTATGTTTGTTATGTCCCCGAATCTTTGTTCGAAATTCAAGCGGTGAATTACCGAGTATTTTCCGTGATTGGTTACTATATGCGCCTTTATTTCCGGAATTTCCTTCATAAATTCATAAGTCGTCTTTATGTCATCATCGCTTGCATAATGCTCCGCAGATGGATGATTGTGCGTTAACATCACTTCATCAGCTCCTAACTTGCTTATATCACCTTTTATCAGCTCTTTCATATCCGGAGAGAATATTACCGCATTTGGCAGTCTTGAAGTTACTGTTTTGTATCCCACAATTTTACCGTCTTTCATATAAAACACTCTGAAGCTTTCAAACCTGGGGTCTCTGAGTACCTGTACCATATAAGCTAAATCCGCCGGTGTGTTTACTTCTTTTCCTATGAATTCAATCTGTCCGTCTTCAATCATTTTCCTTGTCTTCTCAAGGTATTCTTTGTTGTACCTTAATGGTAATTCTCCGAAGAGTCTATCAGACCCGGGTTCCTTTCCTCCGGTGCTCTCTGCTTTTCCTTCTCCGCCAATATTTCCCATCTTGCTATCTGTGTCGTTATTTCCGGTATCGGATTCGGCGGCTTCCTTACCTGTTGTTGCATCCGGTAACTGTTCTCTTCCTGCCAGTTCGTTATAATTAAATAACCCCA
The DNA here is from genome assembly GCA_003135995.1 of Ignavibacteriota bacterium. GTDB lineage: Bacteria > Bacteroidota > Ignavibacteria > Tepidaquicellales > Tepidaquicellaceae > FEN-1257. Next base: position 3,548 of record PNBM01000348.1, read on the forward strand.
GTTGTCCACTGCTAATACTGAAATCGTATCTTGCAAGGTCTCCGATGGCTTTATTGAATAAATCCAGTTGACCTGGTTCCTTACCCTCGATATTAACATTTTTAAGCCCTTCCTTTTGTAGAACTGTTATTTCTTTGTCTATCTTATTATTTATTTCGTCTCCGTATATATCAATCTGTCCTTCAAGCGGCTGCTCGCTGTTGTATTTTTTCATAGCCGCTATCACATCTTTTGCTCTTTCCTGTATCGCTCTTAATTCTTTTGCATATTTGTAATCACCGCTTTCAGCATATAAATTTGCTATCCTGTCATTGTAATCCTGAAGTGTTTTCAGGTATTCATAAGGATTCCCAATCCCTAATCCCAAATCCCCTTTATAAGCCTCGTACTCCGCCCCCCGTTCAAATACNNGGGGGTAATGTCAAGGGAGTGGATAGGTGAACTTTCTACGTAGTTTTCTTTAATATATTTTTCTGCCTTTGCTCTTGTCAAAAAGGTTTTAATAACAAGATTGTACTCACCATTTGGGGACATTGCTTCAATCACAAACTTATTACCCTTTTCTACTATACGTGGTTCTTTATATTGGTTATTTAATTTTGAATCATTATTTATTGTGAGTTCTTTTTCCCCTACTTTCCCGCCCCACTTCTTTGTGTATTTGTTCATAAATTCGGGAATGATTTTGTCGTAGAATCCTTTCATTCCTTCACCACCGATTTTTAAATTATCACCCTCAATCTTACCAACCGTTTCCTTACTGTTTATTATTTTTTNNACTAAATTAGATAATTCATTTTTCAATACAACTTCATTCGGATTAATTACATTAAGTATTTCATTATTTTTACCAAATATTTTTATAAAATATCCGTCTGCACGTTTGTTATAAGAATATTCAATTTTGTTCACCTGCTTACTCAAATCATACCTCTCCGCCTGTTGCTCTCCCGTAGTCCAGCCAATTCCGTCATATCCGTTTTCAGTTGCGTGTCGTAATGCCCACTTCATTCCTACTTCTTGCCAGTTCTTTTTGAATGGAAAATTCGGAACGCCTGATTTTACACTTAATTTGTCAAGTTCTCTATCTTCTTCATCGGTCATTTTTTCAAGTAATATGTCGGGGAAACCTTGTCTCTTTTCTAAACCATATTTTTTCTTCAATTTTTCTAAATATTCATCATACAGTTTTTCATCTCCACTATACCCCTCTTTTCTTCCCTTCTCTCCCCAGTCACTCTGTACTTCTTCAAGGAATAAGATTTTCTTGCCATCCGCAGTCGTTCTGTCGTTCATACGGAGATGTAATGCTACGTTGGGTTCGTCAAAGTGACCACTTTTGAAAACATCGGGTCTTGTTTCTTCGCCCGTTTGTCTTAATGATTCTAACTTTTTATCTTCTTCGGGTGTAATCTCTGCTCGTAACCTTTTTTGAGATATTTCACGTGGATTTAATCCATATTTTTCTGCTAATTCATTATAATAATCTGCAAATTTTAATAATGGTTTTCCGCTCGGTAACGTCAATAATACCTCTTTGTAGTTTTCACCGCCGGGTAATTGCCATTGTGCAAATTTGGTGTCTGCTTGCTCTTTAATTGATTTTATATCTTCGTAACTGTCTATTGCCTCGTTATGTGCTTCAACTATATCGTGATATTTGTTAATATCGTAATCCGGTAAATATTTTAGTATGTTATCAACCGCACCACTCATTTGAGGAGAATTGAATTTCATACTGTCTAAAATATGTGTCCACTCACTTCTGTCGGAGAATGATACACCTTTTTCTTTTAACTGATTTTGTAAATCTGTGTTAGCTTCTTTATATTTATCATATATTTTATTTCTTCTAATCTCCGCATCCTTGATTTGCTGCTGTCGCTTTTCGCTTATAGTCCCTGCGCCCTTCGTAACTTCTTTCACCTCAACTTTATTCTCGTTGATAAAATTAAGTAAATCCTGTTTGCTTACTTTATCTTTGCCTTTCAAGAATTCATCTATTCCTAACCAATCATATTCCGCTTGTTTTACTCCGTTGTTAAGTAATGTGCTTTTTATCTGCTCCGGCGATGCGGAAGAAGGCAATTTTGAACTTGCTATTCTCTCAAGGTTCGAGTAAAATGTCGGTTTACTATTTTCTTCATCATATCCGGTTCCTTTCTCAAATACCGCATCGTCTGGTTTCGATTCAAATATAAATCCCTTTTTCTCTCTCGACCAATTTCCACCCTGCTGTTTCATCTCTTTGTGTATCTTCCAGAACTCATCCTTACTAACTTCATTATTCAATCTCGCTACCCAAATATCTTTTTTACCTTCAGTATCTTTTTCCCTATTGACATTGATATTTTTATTTTTTAATTTAGTAGCGCTTGTATTCAGTGGATTATCAGAGTGTTCCTGCTGCTGAATGGAACGCGGACGAGACACTTCGGACGCCTTCAGTTTTTCAACTACCTCTAACTTCTTGATATAATTATCATTCACTCTTGGTTCGAAAGTTATTACATTGTATAAACCCTTATCAGCCTTACCTTTTACGGAAATTAGTGTATAGTTATTGTCCTTCCATTTTTTTGTTATATAAATTCTTTCTTCTCCGTTATGATTTGATTTGAATATACTCGTCGGCTCGATTAATGTATTTTTCAGTTTACCGTTTTTTATTGCATTCAATTTTTCCCTCGAAATAACTCTTTTACTAAAATCTCTTTTTCTTGTTTTAGTGTCCACAGCATTTATAGTTATAAAATGTGCCAACTTCTCACCTTCGGTCTCTGTTCCGGTAGGACCTAAATAAACTTTAATGTCCTTTCCATATACTATAGGATTTTCCTTTGAGAACTCTTTAAAAAGTGGCTTAACTATTTCTATACTGTTTATTATTTCTTCATAATCTTTTTTGTCAAATTTATTGAGTGGATTTTTTGCATCTGTTAGATCTGAAACAGAATCTTTATTATTCTCTTTTTTCTGCTCTTCTTCGCTTTTCCCCACCGGATTCAACTTCTCATCCAGTCCCGCTTCTTGCCTTTCTTTTTGTATATCCGAATCCTGATGCTCACCCGTAGGTTGGTCTCCGAAGAGGGAAGTCTGCCCGAATAGCGATGTCTGAGCTTCATCATATGCTGCTCCCTTGTCAAATATCACTCCCTGCTGCCTGCCTTGTATCTTCACCTGCCCTACATCTGTCATTTCATCAATGTCTTCACCTTCCTGCAGAGCCCGGGCAATTCTTATTTTCCTTTGCGTAATCACCGCCCGCCTCTCGTCGTTAATAGCATCCTGTCCCCAGATAATGTGTACATCCGCCGGAGTTACACTGTTACGCCTCGAAAGTCTATATATTTCCTGCTGAAATAAATCCCCGCTATAAGGAGAGGAAACAATGTATCCAATTCTTTCTTTTCCTCCTAACCTCTGGTTATCCAGGTCTATTCCAACTCCTCCGCTTTTCGGTGTCATCATTCCCGCATCAAATTTGTCAGCTTGAAATTTTTCAATGTCTTTTATTTTGGCATCGCTGTCACTACCGTATATCTTTGCAAAACTTATTCCGGCATTTTCAAATTTCTTCGCAAGTGCTCCTATAAATCCGGGTACTTCTATCCCTAATGATTTTATTGTCGTGGGATTTATAAAGTCCGCACATACTATCGGAAGCCTGCCTGCCGCTATGTCTCCCGCAACAGTTTCGAATANNGACTCCGTTATAGCCCAGAGCTCCCGGTTCCTTGAACGCCCGTATGCCATAGCTATTTTATCAGCATCCGTTATTCCGCTGTTTAATACTCTCCTTATTCTGTCCTGCCAGTGCTGCCAGATATCGCTCTGCATTTCATAAAAGTCCGCGGAAAATGGAACAGTCACTTCTTTTATGTTTCCCCAGAATGGATATTCGCGCCTGAGCATGCTTCCGGCTTTTATAGCTTCGTTCCGGAGTGCTATTATCCTTCTTACAAGTTCACCACTATCCAGTTTTTCATCTGCAGCGGTGATAATCTTTCCGTTTTCATATTCGAGTTTGAGTCCTAATCTGTCTGCGATATCCTGCACGGGTTTTCCTGTTATTTCTGAAAGGAAATAAATTGATGCTTTCGGTGTGTCGAGCGGAGTCGCTGTTGCAAATAGATTTCTTTCGGTCTTTACGTTTGATTGTGCTATCGAGCGGAGTGCTTCAACGTTCTTTAAATTGTGTGCTTCGTCATAAATTGCAAGTCCGTAATCTTCCTTTCCTATCTTACCTGTCCTTAAATCATCATAAGTTCCTATATCAAATTGTGAAATCCCTATCCTTAATGCTTTTGCTTCTGACTTAAAACTTTCGTCATATACTTGCTTGTTTGGTACTACAATCAGTACCGGCTTTTTCCAGGTGTCTATAGCATATTTAGCTATAACAAGTTCTTCCCTTGTCTTTCCTAAGCCTGGTCCGTCGGCGAGTAATCCTGATTTGTTTCCGCCCTCAAAGTTGCTTATCATTAGATTCGCACCGAATCTCTGATGCTCGTCTAATTCACTCTTTCCGTTTATTTCGTATTTTTCGGCGGGAATGTAGTCTTTTGACGGCTGTGGTACATCTTCTTCATCAAAATATCGTAATCCGGGTCGCTGAATTCTGCTCTCTCCAGCATCTGCTCCTCGAGGCTCTCGTCCGCCCCGTACATTTGACCGTTCACCTTCACGCTCTCCGACTTCATCAGGTTTTCTAATGTCATCGGAATTGAATTGTCTGATTTCGTTTTCATTTGATAATTCGTTTTTAATTGCAGGTGAGAGTTCATATTCTTTTGCAAATTTCTCGTACCCCGCTTTTAAATATGGTAAAATATTTTGTAAATTCCTATGTCTTAATTCATTTGCTATATCATTTATCTTGACAACACCTATCTTTGCAAACCTGCTTACTAAATCCGCAACTTTATCAACTGTCTCCACGTCCTCCGTGTCATACCCCGCCCCTTTATCGAAGAGTGCATTCTGCTCTTTCGCCGCATCGAGGTATTTATCAAGTTTGTTCTGAAATCCTAACTTTTCCGTTGTTAATTGTTTTATTAAATCTCTCTTTTTTTCGAGTGCCTTGTCAATAGCTTCATCTGTTATTTTCGGATCTGCTTTCTGCCTCATCACAAATTCATCTCTGGAAGACGCTAAATCATCCTCCGCAGCTTTTATTTCCCTGTTGAGCCTTCCAAGTTCCTTTCGGAAGTCCGCTTCCTGTATAGATTCAGCCTTGTTTTCAATGTTCAGAGGCTTCGAATAATCGAATTCCCAGTCACCTTCCTCTAAGAATTTTAGCTTTGTTTTCAGGTCATCGTATGAGAAGTCTTGCTTTTTATTCAGCCAGTTGTAAATTTCCTCTTCGTGCTTGTTCGTAAGGTCTGGAAATTCCCGTCTCGCACGTCCTACAATAGATGCCATCTTCTGCCCCCGTGCTTTATTCTCCGCACTTGCAGAGTCCATCATCTTGTAATTCTGCACAATCGAACCCTTTGGATTCAGGAATGAAAGGTTATATACATCCTGTGAGTTTTTCTTTTCTAATTTCCGCGCCTTAGATAGAATATCTTTTTCAGGTTTACCTTCTAAGCGCATATCTCTGTATAATTTTGCACTTTCGGTAAAAGATTGAGCAGTGTTTAATTTGTTGCTTTTTTCCTTACCGTAAACTTTTGCCTGCTCCTCAGTACCTTTATGGAAAATTGATGGTATTTCATCAAACCCCGGGACTCCTTCTTCTGTTAATTCCTTATATGCCTGCAATCTTGAATGATTTAAAGCATATATTTTATTGTCTTTCGGGTCTTTCCATAGTCTCACAGAATCAAACTCTTCGGGAATAAACTCTCCGTTTTTAACAGCATTTTTTATACTGTCTACTGTGTCTCGTGAATATTCATCCTCTCTGGGTTGAAATCTTTCAAGGTCAACACTTATTTGGTTTATTGGTACTAATTTTTCTCTGCTGAAATCTTTAAATTCAGACGGCTCTTTGCTCTTACCTTCAGTAATCTTCCTGTCCTTAGTAGTAAATAAATCTTTTCCTATTTCATCAATCTCTTTCGATATCGCTTCCTTATCAGCTTTCTTTACCGCAGTTACAATCTTTTCCGGTTTCTCTACAGGTTTCTTTTCTTCTTCTTCTTTTTCAGCACCTGTAAGAACTCTTTCTTTGCTTTCTCCATCTGCAGGGGCTTCAACGTCTTTAATTCCCTCGGCGGGCTTATTTCCTTTGTCTTCATTTTTTATCTTTTTCCTTTCTTCTTTAGGTGTTTGAAGAATTCCACCTGTGCCAGCCTCTTCTGTGCCTCGTCCATTGACAGGTTGTTTTTCGATAGGTTCTTTCTCCCCTCGCTCTTCACCTGGTAGCCCTTCGATGTTTTCTTTATCATTTCTCGATGCCTCTTTAATTTGAAATAATGAATTTGTTTCTTTACTGTCAACTTTCTCAACTTTGAATCCCTCAGGAAGTTTTGTGTTTATTTCTTTTAAAAGTTCATTAGAATTTTCTTTGCTTATCAGTGGGTCCGCAGAAGAGATATATTTCCCGTCAGATATATCATCTTTTGCAATATCTTGCGCTAACGGATGTTTAAGCTCATCTTTTTTTATAATTACCTCTTTCTTCATGCCCTCTGTGTCCTTAGTGGTAGAGGGTTCTCCGCTCTTCTCCACCGGCTCTATTTCACTCAATAATTCCTCAGCTCTATTTATATCAGCAGGAGGAGGAGCAGGTTCTGTGTCGACTTTAGTTTCACTTTTTTCTTGTCCCAAAAATCCCTTAATCTTTTCCATTGGTTCTACAGTAGGAATAATGTCACTTCCTTTCATCGGTCTGTAATGAAATGCACGGAAGAGCGTGTTTGTGAGCGCATCACTTAAAAATTCTTTTCCGTTGAATCCTTTCCCGCTCATCAGTCCCGGGACCTGTGAAGCCATAGGAGGAACGAGCGCATCGTATAATAATCCTTTGAATTGTGCCGCATTGAATCTGTTCTGGAATATTTTTGGAATTTCATACGGAGTTTCATCTACTGCCCTCTTTATTGGCTTTTCAATTTCTCCAAGTAAATTATTCCTTAAATTCTGATATTCCGGTAATTCCATTTCTCCTTTTGCCATTGCATCCCGACCGATTTGTAATTCTTTGAATGCTTTTTCTGTGAATAGTTTTTCTTCCGGAGTCATCTTTACTCCGCGGATTACCTTTCCAAAATCCTTGCTCGCATCTTCATATAACTTTTTAACTTCATCTCCAAATGGATTGAGTCCGAATGCCGCACCTAAGAGAAGACTATGTCCCACATCACTTGACATATCTACCGGCTGTAAATCTCCTTTTGCCATCGAAATAATATCTCTACTTATCGTGGGAAGTGTGAACGTGCCTGTCGTCTGCATTATGTTTGGTATGTGCGCGGCTAAGTAATTTCCTACTTTATCACCTAAAAACCTCGATACTGTATTCAAAGCCCCGCTAACAGTTTCTTCGTTTGCCAAACGCCTCATAACCGGCCCCATTAGCTTACTGGATGCTCCCAGTCCAACGATAACGTCAGGAATCATCTTTGATATCGATTCTACTACCGCCTTCGGCTTAACGTCAATTCCGAGCAGTTTAAATCCTTCTTCATTATTCTTTATAGCTTCCCTCTCCAGCCTTAGCATCTTAGGTCTTAAATCCGGCAGGAATCCGAATCCGGATGTAATACTTTCAACAAGCCCCTGTTGCATCGATTCAAGGAATCCGTTTGAATTGTTTTTATACTTTTCCTGTAGGTATGGTTTCAGTACCTGCTCGTCAAATATGTTTTCGGCTTCTTCCGTCTTCCGCCCTTCTTCACCTTGCAGAAGAGATTTTCCAATCCTGTAAGCCCATTGGTTCGGAAGTATAATCTCACCGATATTCTTTGGCTTTAATACTTCTGTTAATTTTTGTGGCTTCTGCTGGTCCAATGCTTCTTTTATTTTGTCAAATCTTTCGTCAAGCATTGCCTTTTCCTGCATTATCTCACCCGCATCAGGTCTTAAATATCCCGGCTCATTTATCGTTTTGCTTATATCTGCACCTTGTGATATCTGTTTGAAGTCATCTGCACTTTTCTTTTTCTTTAATCCATCCGCAAATTCAAGCATAGCCGCCGTCTTATCCCATCCTCCTTCAGCTACAACGTCTTTCACAATCCCGGGCAATCCTAAGTTATCAGTTCCCTTGTCGAGTGCTTCCCTCCTGCTCCTGAGTCCGAGTGATTTGAGAACGTCAATCACTTCCTTGTTTACTCCCGGCTCTGTTACAGTCTCCGGCAATGGTCCCGGAAGATTCACGCCTTCGTCCTGTGCAGTTTTTAAAATATTGGAATATCGTACCTTCTTTACATCAGGTTCAACATAATGATAAGTCTTGTCAACATCGTTTAAGAGTTCCCTTGCCTTTTTTGATATTTTGGGTTTCGGATCGTCTGCCATTAGTACGCTCCGATTTTTTTAAGGTATGTTTTTCTTGCACCGCTTATTTTGTCTTTGCTTTTTTCTTTCTGTTTGTAATGTTCAAATGCCATCCTCATTCTTGCGGACTTTTCCGTATTGTCGTATTTATCGTTCTTGTCAATTTCGTTTAATGCTTCCGAGAAGTAATCTTCTTCCGGATTATCATCCCCGTTGTCAGTGTTTTCCTCGTCATCTCCGGCATCAAATAAATCATCAGGTATCTTTCCCGTTTCCTCGTATTTCTTAATAGCCGAATGTATTTCATCATCTTCTAAATCAGTATTTTCTTGCATCCATTTAAAAGCCTTCTCATACGTGTCCTTGTCTTTTTCCTCCCAATCATCCCACTTCTGCCCCGAGTGCGTAAGCCCGAGTTTTGATAACGTTGCTACTGTCTTGCCTACAATCTGCTGCTCCGGTGTCTTTGTTTTTTTTCCGCCTCTTCGGCTTCTTGATGTTCCTCCAGATAATCTTTTTTCTTTTAATTGCCTGTCCACGTCTTCGTCTTTTAAACCCTGTTGGTAATCTTCCATCTCCGTAGGCGTTAGCTCTTTTATTAGCTTTTTATTCCATCCATTCTTATCCTGTGCCCACTGACTCCAGTAATATTTATCTCCTACCTTTTCTACTTCCCAGTTCTTTGGGTCCATCGTTTTATCAGGCTTCCCCGTTCCTAAGTCTATTACTTCATAATTTCCGTAACTGTCGTGCTTAAGCATTTTATCATTTCCTAAACTTGTGTAACCATATACTGTGGGAGCTTGTGGAGTTATCGTTTCAGACGCTAACCTCTGACTGTATAAGTCCATCAGTCTCGTTCCTTCTTTACCCCGTGATATTAACCCCGGCGCTTTTTTGTATAGCATTTCCCTTATAGCATCATTATGCCCCTGTACGTCAAAGTTTGATTTTTTGAATTGTTCGTAGAAGTCTTTGTCTTCAGGAGTGAATCCTGCTTTTTCGTATACCTTCCCGCTTAATTCTTCCGGAGTGAGCGGTACCTGTCTTTGTTTTAAAAATCCGGAATTTATTAACTCCTGCTTGTGCTCCGGATTGCTTTCAATATAATCTCTTAAGTTCTGTGGGGTTTCTTCCGGCTTTTCTTGCTTTGTTTTGTCGACGTATTCATTGTATTTTTTATATGCATTCGTGCTCATGAAGTTGTTTAAATTATTCGGGTCTTCCATATCCACGTAGTCATATTGTCCTTCTACAGGTTTCATCATTTCGGTCTTGTCGAGGTTTGTACCTTTGTATCTGCTGTTTAATGCCATGAACTTATTATATTGCTTCCTCTGCCCACTGTACTTACCAACCTCTTTCATAGCTTCGTTATAGCTTGTCTTTTTTATAACGTCATCTAAGTTGCCGAGTATGTTTTCAATCAGCGGTTGATTTCGTATTACCTCATCGTCAAAATATCCAATTCTTCTCTCTGGCATTTTTATTGTGATTTTTTTATTTAATATCCGAATTTGAATCTGAATCCGGGCTCTTCATCTGAATCGTTCATATCAAGTATATCGTCCATAAAATATGTTTTCTTCTTTTGCGTGTCTTTTTTTGTGGTCTTTGTTTTGTCACCTATACCTGTTCCGCCGGATTTATTACCTTTATCGTCCCCTCCTATCTGAGTAAGCATATTCGCTACACTCGAGCCTACAGAAGCTCCGGTAAATGCTCCCTGACCAAATCTTTCAAGTCCGCTGCTTGTGTTTGTACCCAAAACCGACTGCATATACACATCATCCAGTTGAGCAAGTTCCCTGTTCTTTGCCGCATCAAGGTCGTCGAGCGAGCCGTATAATGATTCGTCTAATCCTTCAACGGCATTGTAATTCAGCCCTCCCGGACTTACCACTCCCATTTCAGCCGCTCTCTGCGATGCTCCCCGAAGTTTCCCGCTCTTTTGAGTTTGATTTACGGTCATTAAATCCCTTTTCTTTTTAGTATAATCCGTGTTGATTTCGTTTTTCCGCTTGTCAATCAACGCTTTTATTTCATCTATTTTCTTTTGCTCAGGGTCACCGCCAAGCCAGTCCGTTAAGCCTCCGAGAAGTGCGGAACCGCCTGTCATAAGTAATGCATCGTCAATTCCAAACATGCCCTTTTCTCCCTTATTTAAATAATTTAAATAATAAATTTAGAAATTCTATCTTGAATGTCTTTATATTGTCCACTGTAGAAGCATCTGACTCAATTGAAAAGTTTAAAAATTTGTTCGGTGTCCTTGTAGTGAATCCATATATTTTTTTAAATGGATTATNNCCGTACTTGCTTTGTCTTCGTATAGTCCTTCCCTGTCTTCTGTCATCCTGTATATATTTGTGCCGTCGGAAAAGGTTATCCTGCCGGAAGAGTCGTGATGAAACATCTTTGGAACGTCGCTGAAATCGTATATCTTCCAGTGCCCGTAAATAAATGAGTATATGAATATATGGTTGCAAACCGGCAGGTAAAACCACATTTCTTTTTTAAGTGGAAAATAACCCGATATTAAACCCGTCTTGTCAAGGCTCTGGTAATAGTTCAGCCAGATGCTTTCTTTCTTTTCTTCGTTGAATAATAGGTTTACCGGTTTGTTTTTGTCAAATAAATATATTGAGTTGTTATTTGCAAATCCTATTCCTCCGAATTCTTTCGCTCCGAATTCCCAGCTCGCCGTTCCCATCGCTGCGTTTTCTACGAAGGTTAATTTCACAATCGCATCTTTCGATAGTGCCCCGTAATCGTTGAATGTCCCGATTTCATCAATTACAAATAGTTCCATATCACTTACGTTCATCCATCTGCACATTGTCGATGTGAACACAATGAATTGATATTCTACAATCGGTATCGCTTCTATTATCTCGTCTTTGACTACCGATAGTATCCTTTCCGTACTGAATACCGAACGGCAATTCGCAACGTCTACTCCTGTATGCTGTATGTTCGATATCGCTATCGCTGTCGAACCTGTGATTCCTGTCTTCTTTCCGTTCTGCTCTGAATCCGCATTGATAATCGTATCTGATACTCCATATACAAGGGTGTTCCTGCTTCCAAATTCAAACCCTCCCTTGCATTCCATCCTTTGCGTCTTCCAGTACATCGAGTTCAAATAATAATTCAGGGATATCGCAGCCTGCTCCGCTCCTATAATCCCGCCCGTGCTACTCCATCTCCAGTATTCGTCCAATAAATATCCGCATCCATCAGCCTCACTTACACATTTTAGCTTACTTAATACAATATAACCCGGGTATGTATCCGCCAGTAAAAATACAGGCGGTATGTCCCTGTTTTCGGATGCTATTAATCGAAATTCTATATCCGCTTGTTTGTAAGCGCCGAAGAATAATAGTATTGCTGTTATTCTTCTGTTTAAATGCTTTCTTAAAAATATCTTGTTTTCTACAAATCTGGATGAGGAGTAACTTACTATGTTCTTTACAAATATCGTCTGGAATCCGTCAAGCTCTACGCATAATGAGTATATATTATAATCTTTTTCTCCCGGCGTGCAGTCGTATAGCCAGCTCTTTATTCCCAAACCGAGCTCAGGTATTTCCTCCGTCTTTGCATGTGCTTCACCCGATAAATCTGTGGGTACGAAGCTTATCCAGTTCCCTTTGTTGCCGCATTCAACTATGTCAAAATCAAAATAAAATCCAAACCAGTTCGGCTGTATGGCGTCTGTAAATGTAATATGCACATACTCATCATCATGCCACCCGCCAGTATAGCTTATTTTAAATTCTATAGAACCGTAGTTTATTTCGTAGAAATGTGTAAGATTCCCATCCATTGTTGTATAAGCCAGAAAAACGGACCATACCACATTATCAAAAGAATATCGNNAGCTGCAACATCGCACATTATATACAAATTTGTCGGATAGTCTCCCCCTACAATGTTTATCTCACTAAGCCAATCCGCATGTGTTGGCTCACTGAAGGAGTAGGTAGGCAACCTCGCTTCAAATATTTCTCTTGCTTCGATAAATTGCACGTTCATTATTCTTGCTCCGGATTGATATATATTTAATCCGTTTGCAAATTCAGAGAAGCTGTATGTTTTTGTTATATCGAGGAAAGATGCCGCATTTAAAAGCCCCGCCGGGAATCTTGATACCAAAACATCGGTTAGTAATGCGTAAGGCTCTATGTCAAAATAGCTGTATCCGCCGGAAGATACGCTGTCATTTACAAATCTGCTTATAGTCGCTCCCGAATCCGAAGATGCACTCCAGCCTTTAAAATAATGGTCTGCCCACACTCCTGCTGCCCTGTAATAGTAATCTTTCCCGCCTATCACCCATGGCTCTCCGCTGTGTGCCCAGTCCAGAGGTCCCAGCGTCTCTGTCAACTCTACAAGGTCATCATTAAAACCTGCTCTCTCTCCGTAATAGTTATCATACGTGCTGTCGGGAGAGTAATATCCTTTCATGTAGATCCTGATTTTGTTGGCTCCCGGAGTTTTATCTTTAACGATTATTAATATGCATTCCTTCGAATTCCCGTTATTATCCGAAAATTTTTTCTGGTAGTATGCAACCACTTCGTATAGGAATGAGAAAGTTGGAATGTTGCTTTCGTTTAATATATAAGGATTTCTTCGCCTGTCACCGTCGTTCCCAAAGTCCATATTCTTGCCTCCCGATATGGCAGCAAGGGGAAAAGTCCTCTTGTCAACATCTCCATCCATCGTACTTTTAAATCCAAGTAGATGCGGACCAATAGTAATATTGTCTGCTTTAAATCCTTTCATTATTGTGTTTGTATCATTCCTTCCGCTATTTTTACTGCCTCTTGTAAAATAATTGACCTCATGTATGTCTTTTCCGGTATGTCTGTCCCGCTTCCTGTGTAGGTCACTTCCACCGGACATCTTATGTATAGAGCCGTTACTGTCGTCGGCTGTGAACTTAATTTCGAAAAATATAATGCATTTCCAATCTGCTCGAATCCGTTGAAGTTGCTGTAATTCCCTCTCGCCGTTATGAACTTACCTACCGGTATGGGCTCGTATGTTACATTGCTTACTGTGGCTTTGAGTACTACATGAACACTGTCATCAAGCGCCGCGGCAGTCTGTGATGTGTATATCAAATAATCCGGGAATAGTTCTGCAAATTTATGCGGGTCCTGTATCTGTGCATAAATAGAGAGAAATGCATTGTACCTGCCTCTCGTTATGGCTTCGCTCCTCTGTACAAACGTGAGTCTCTTTCCGTCTGTCGTGGCAGTCGCAACATCATCGCTCATCTCGTGCGCCAATGCTAAATGCAGAGCCGCTAATTTTGGTTGTGTTTCCGGCATAGTGTTTTATCCTTTATCGCCTCTGTCCTGCATCAGGGCAAGGTATTCTTCGTCAGAGGCTTTCTTCATCGCCGCAAGCTGAGTTTCGGCACTCTTGAGTTCGGTTGGTATCGGAACTTTCAAAGTATGCNNTCATCGTATGAGTCAGGAATATCGAGTAAATCAGCAAGCACTAATGAAGGATATGGGTTTCTTGAAAAATATGCTGTCCTTACTCCGTAACTGCTTACAGATGCTCCTTTGTCGAAATATAAATATTCACCGTCCCGGGTCCAGATAATCTGAAATTTTGCATTGTATGGAAGGCTCTTTTGTATTCCCCTGTAATCTGAAATTGTTTCACACTTCCTGCATTCATCATTTATGGCTGTGGAATATATAGAAAGTATCTGGTCTATGTATTTGTAACTCGATAAGCCTCCTAAGTATATACTGTCGGAAGTCAGCCCAACCATAACCAGTATATCAAATAAAGAGATATCGTCATCCGGCGTTGTCTCCGGGAATAAATCCCTGTCAAGTATTACCGCAGTCGCACTGCTGCTTGCTGCCACTTTAGCTATCCTGAAGTATTCTCCGCCATTTTCCGCTTTTAATATTACAGTTGAACCTATCGGAATTGCATTTGCTGTTGCGATGTGAGGAGAATTATTTCCGGAGAATGCACCGCTTGAAAAGGTAAGTAGCTTGGTTGATTTTTTGAATTTCGGCTTACTGCTCCCGCTGTCATAAAAATCTATAACTCCATCCTGTCCCGTTGAGGAATCTGTTAGTACCTCCCTGTCACGATATATAGCTCTGTCGGCAATACCGAGAGCCGCATGAATTGAAGATATTTTGTCATTTACAATCTCCAGCCAAAGGCCGTCGGTTAATTCTTTCGAAACATAACTTTTCAATCTATCGGTTATATTTGCTATTAACTGCCCGGTTATTTTTGTTCCTAATCTTACCATCTTTTTAAAGTTTTAAGTTTTAAAATTAAAATTGCATTCTTCCAAGCACATTTCCACTCCCGCTTGTGAATCTGGATTTCCTTCTGATACTGTTTGCGTGCTCTTCCACTGCCTTTTTGATATCTTCAATCTTGTCAAACCTGTTTGAGCGCGGGTCCCTGAATTTGGAAAGTACCGCATCGATGAGTTTGTTGTTATAATATTCATTCCCGCTTGTAAAATCTTCTATCACAGGATCTTCATCTTCATCAATCTTCCCCGTGGGAATCACGTAACATCTTGCATATATAAGATCACCTTCTACGGGATTATCAAAAAGTACAAGTTTGTCCCGCCTTTCATCATATTTTCCGCGGTATATGTGATGTGCGTTGCTCTCGCCAGGCTCGAGTTTGTATATGGTTTTTGCTTTTACCTTGAGTGTTGTTGTCTGGTCCCCGAATGATAAGCTGTATTCCTTTACCCCTGTAAGTAGATTTATAGTCGCATCCATAGCAGTTGTATCATAATTTGTCATGAATTCAACCTGGTATGCTGAAAGCCATCTGTATACAATACCTCTGTTCTTGATGATTTTCTTTGCGTTGTCATCAAGTTCGTCGAGTATCTTAGATACCATTTCTTGAGATTTTGCACCTGCTGTCGGCATTTTTTAAACTCCGCTTTTTTTGTTTGTTTAAAACACTCTAAGGATGAACAGGCAGGCAAGGGGAAGCATGCCCACCCGTATCATCCTTAAAGCAGAATTTAAAATTAACCGGTCTTAATTGAACTTGTTTTTNNGCCGGGGTATCTTACAAATCCAATCCAGTCCGCAGAGCTTCCCACGCCGAAAGCCACATAGAACATTCCTGTTTCTGCAGTTGTGTCTACGTATATATCACCTATCTTCCCTGGTGTGGTCCCTGGTGCTCCCGCTCCGGAGGAGATAGACGGTACTTGTGATGCGAGCGGTAATTGATACCAGTCACCAACAGCAGATGTCCCTATCGATACGTATAGCTTTACCGTAGGAGGTGTTACGTCACCGCCCAGAGCCGGTGTACTGACGTAAACATAAATCATTCCCGTTGTTGGCGGAGCTACAGCTACATCACTGCTGCTTACTATGACGTTAGCTATTTCTGTCCAGTTACCCGCACTTGTGCCCGTTGACCTGTATGCTTTGTTAGCTACAGTGTCAATATATATATTCCCTACCTTCGCCGGTGTAACTGCTACAGGTGCCACAGTACCCGTAACGAGCGTAGGTGCTTTGGCTTTAACAAATGTCCCAACCGCCTTCTGCGTAGGAACTTCAAGATCCGAGTCATCCGCAAACGTCCCGTCAGTCGAGTAGGTTTTGTAGCCTTGCTGAATAATGNNGATAATGTTCCAGTTTGCCCCTACAGCCGCTTTTGTGCCTGCTACGGAGCCGTCCACGGTACACATCAACATATCACCCACCTCTACAGGATCTCCCGATGCTCCGCCGATCTTTCCGGCTACGGATACCTTGTATAGATGCCCTGCATCTGCCGCCGGGTAGTTTGGATTTGTCCTGCAATCAATAACTCCTTTGTAGTTAGCAAGGTCGGTTTCAAGTGTGGTTATTACGTGAACATTCCCGTCAGAGTCTTTGAATTTAAAGTCATTAGTGTCTTTATCTTCAAATATGCATCCATCCGGCGCCGTTTCATCTGTTATAGCTTTATGTACAAATCCGTATCCGTCTGCATTATGCCCGAACATTGTTTCGAGTTCTTCTTCCGTTGTGCCCGGCGTTCCGCCAAGCCACCTGTACAGATTCTCAGGCATTCCAACAAATATTTTTAACGCTAATTCTTTCAGTGTCATTTTTTTTCCTTTCATTTCATAGCTTCTCGCTATGATTATGAATTTAAAAAATTCACTTAATCTTTAATACCGTAAGCGTCTTTAAGCTTTTTGTAGAGTAAATATTTCGGAGCTTTCGCGCTTACTTTTATTCCAAATTTCTTATCGAGCGTCTCTGCAATATCCTCAGACTTTAGCTCATTCATCGGAGGAAGTACCATCTTTTCACTCACCTTTTCTTTTCCTGCAGACTGGTTACTTCTGGCTTCATCTCCGCTTATCTTGAATTCCAGCATTTCAAATATGTTCGTTTTTACATTGTTCCAGTCTTCTTCGCTAAAGGCTTCGTCAAGTTGAATGAGTTCGTCTTTAGTGAAGAACTTGTCAAACGGATTAGGCTTTAAGTTTTTCCGGATTTCCTCTTTTATTGCTGCCGTTTCTTCAACGTTGGTCTCTACAAAGGGATATATAATCCCGTTTTTGTAAAAACTGCTTTTAAGAATCGTCTGCTTTTCCTTGTCTGTCTTGCAAAAAATGTATCCGTTCGCTACTTTAAATGGTCCGAAGAATCCGCTCTTTTGCTTCGAACATACAAATATTCCGTCTTTTATTGTGTCCGGAGGTACCCAGCTTTCATTTGCCCTCTGCTTCTCAATAAATTTCTCCCGCTTTTTTTCGAGAGAGTCTTCTTTTTTCCCCATTGCTTTAAGGTTTTAATTTTTAAAAAATTTGTTTAACATCTATTTCTTTTCGTCCTGTATTAACTCAAATTCAACCTCGTAAAACTTTTTGTTGAATAGTGTGGATGATTCTATCTTTTTTACATCATCCTGAGTCCGCGCTAATATCAAATGGTTTTCAATCGGGAAGCTTCCCATTAATCCCGATTTTTGCGAAGGACATCTGTAAACTTTTGTTACTCCCTTCGGAGCAAATATCTTTTCTTTAGCCAACTTCGTATTCTTTATTGTTATCAAAATTCCCTGCCGTTGAATAAGCGGCAGGGTTAAATTCTAATGCGTATCTTTTATGACACAAACACAGGTTCTGCCGGATAAAATAATCCATGGTATGGTGTTGCCGCATTGTGTAATAAGTAGCTCCATGTACCTCTGAATTCGTCTTTATATCCCGTAAAGTCCGTTTCCTGTATGTTTGTAAAGAGTGAATCCGGTTCCAGTACGTAAGGCTGAATCATAGGCCATGTCAGCGCCATGCAGTATGGCTGGTACCTGTTGTTGTAGAGTTCCGATATGCTTCTGTGGACAATCATATCCATTGTTGCAGTGCCTACCATAGCATCAAGATGAATAGTCCTTACTCCGGGAATTCCAATTTTGTCGTTATCTTCAATCTTAATTCCGGGATGACGTACCTTTAATTGTGTTAGATATCTTACAAATGCCTGATTGCATACTCCTAATCTTCTCTTTGCCTGGTCGGATAGTCCCGGGTCATACAAGCTCCAGAGCCAGTATTCCAGTGCAGTGTAAAACGCATCGTCCCTGATGTCGTTTTCGTATGCTTTTATTGCCGGTCCGCCACCGTTGAGTAACCAGTATTCTAACCCTGTTCCTTTTACCATTACTTCAGATGGTCCGAGTGGAATAACATTCGGATCGGAAGAGTATTCAACTTTATGTACATATTCATTGCCGCCCCAGATGATTTCCTTGTCCTTAAGCTCGAGGAATGCAGACTGTGCATCTTCGTTCTTTTCCATCTTTTTGGTCTTTGGCTCTGTGAAGAGTTTCATTCTCTTTTCAGTGTTGTCACCTTCATAAGGCCATTTCGAATATGTTACAAAGTTGTTGATTACAAATGGATGCCATGACACCGAAGTTACGCTTCTCGTCGCAGGTCCGAATATAGCGGATAAACAGTTCATTACAATTCCGCTTGCAACGGTATCTCCATTTTTGGAGTCTGTTCCAGTATATCCTACTCCAATTAGTAATTCCGGATTAATTGATTTTACTTTTATGGTCGTTCTTGTTGTACTTACTTTGTCGGATACATATACATCTCTTGTGTATAATTCCCCGTGATGGCTCAGGTCAGCATTGTAAAGGAGTTGTATATGCTGATTCTTAATCATGTTGTTCTTTTCATCGACTGCAAGCGTCAGTATCACTTCACCACCGGCTTCGGATGGAATCTGAGAAGCAAATGATGCTGTCGTTACGTGAACTGTCTTTATTCGCTTTTTGTCGAATCCTCTTACTTCATCACTTTCAAGCTGTTTGTATTTTAATTTTTGAAGGAGTGAATGGATTGGTGCAAATTTCTCTTTGTTGTCGTATATCTTTTTGTCGTACGTAACCTGTATTTGCTGTGGTCCGTACACACCTGTTGTTGTAGCTCCTTCATAACTTATTGTATATTCAGGCGCATCTACACCGCAGACTAATTTGTCGCTGAATATATAAAGAAGTGTGAAAATCGCTAAGAATAGAGATTTTAATTTTGTCATAGGTCTTCTAAAGAAATTAATTTTTTATAATTTTGTTAATTAATCTCCCGAAAAGATATCCTCTGACTGTTGTGAACTCACATTAGAGTAGGCTTCCCGTCTACGGAATATCGTTTATCTTGTATTCCTCGTATCCGGTGCCTTTAACAGATTTGGATTTATCTTCACTCGTCCGACTCACATTAGAGCCACCTCCACCGGGAGGAGGAGGATTTTTGGACTGTCTTTCTCTTGCTTTTTTTATTATATCATCAATGTTGTCAGCTCTTACTTCTTTTAATGTTTTCCTGCTCTTCACTCCGGCAGCAGGTACCGGGTACATGTCTCTTTCAAGTTCAAACCATTTGTCAATCGGTCTTTCTTCCCGCTCTTCTTCCGGTACGTCGTCTAAATAATCCTGAAGTATCTTGTTTACAATCTTCGCCTTCGTGTATTCTTCTTTCTCAACATCAATTCCATGCTTCGCCTTGTAACGGATTATGTAAGTTTGCTCTATCGTCTCTAATTCGGGAAAAGCCTTCTGCAGTTGACTGCATAGCGCCAGTGCCTCTACTGTCTCCGCTTCTTCTCTCATTCCTTCAAGNNTATCAGTTCCTCATTGTCTTCCTTCCTGATTTCGGCTTTGAGTTGTTGCTTTTTAAGGTCTTCGGTCTTTGCTTCCGTAGGCTCGTCATCAGGTTTCTTCTCGAGAAGTGTTGTTAACTCTTCATTTTTCTGCTTTAATTCTTTAATCTTATCCTGATATGTCTTTTCAAATTCTTGTGCTTTGGCTTGTCTTGCATTAAAACTCTTTATTTCTTCGTCTAACTTTCTCTTTTCCTTTGCAACCTGCTGTGATTTCTCCTGCCTCGTTTTTGTTTCGATGTCCAGGTTTAACCTGTCCTGTAAAACTTTTATCTTTAAATCTTTCGGAAGTTTTTCAAATGCTTCTTTCCCGTAATGCTTTTCTGCCTTCTCGGTTAAATCGGCAAGTTCCTTCTGCGTGAGTGTTTGGTCACCTAATTTAATCTCCTCGGTTTCTTCATCCGGTTCGATTTTAAACTTCTTCATTAACTCTTCCTTGGTCTGCTCCTGCCCGTCAATTTTCTTCTTCTCCCCGTCCTTCATTCCTTTCACAAGTTCCGTAGCTTCTTCAAGAGAGTATTCCGTTTCATCAAGTTTAAATTTGTCTTCCCCGGCTTCTGCTCCCGCTTCTTTTTTCTCTCCGCCTTCCTCTTTCCCGTCATCATCACTCTTGTCTTTCACCTCTACTTCTTTCTGCACCCCGCCGTTCCCCTTTTCATCGGGAGGTATGTATTCACCACCGTAGTCATTTACTATATCATCCGGAATTTTCCCGTTGTCCCCTAATACGAATCTTTCTGAAAAAATAAAAAGCACACTCAGGATATTTCCGAGTATGCTTTTGAAACTTGCTGCTTTATAGGATGAGTTTTTTTTCATATTTTTTTTATCATAATTATATTTTAGTTTTTTCCCTGCATATACAAAAATAATTTCTGTTTTCCGAAATTCTGTTTGTTGACTTGTATTTTTTTTCTGAACTGAAATTTATACGTACCTGTTTCTTCCTCTTTCTTCAATTTCTTCTGCCGCTCTTTTTTGTTCTTC
Organism: Ignavibacteriota bacterium; assembly: GCA_003135995.1. Lineage (GTDB taxonomy): Bacteria > Bacteroidota > Ignavibacteria > Tepidaquicellales > Tepidaquicellaceae > FEN-1257. Next base: position 24,196 of record PNBM01000348.1, read on the forward strand.
CGGACTGGTTGAAATGTATCTGGAGTCCGTCAGAGCAAGTATTCCGTGCTTGAGTCCGTCATAAGGGTTGTCAATTTTTTTCGAAGATAATATCTTTGGCACTTCATAGTCTTCATCATTATTTTTATCTGTCTGTAGCTCCACAAATGCTCTTATCAGGTGTTTATTTTTTTTAGATACGAATAAGTGTGGACGCTTTATGAACATTCCGTTGTTATCAAGTCTGTAATCGAGCAAATCTTTTATATACCTGTTACAGCTTACTCTGAACTTCTTGCTGTCACTCATGTTCCATCCTAAACTCCCTTTCTTTTTCGATATGCATTCAATACGGAGTCCCTCACTCCTGAAGTACTGCGCACTCATCGGCAGATTCATGCCGTATTCTTTTAACTTCGAAAACATATTTGTGTCGGAAACCGTTAATGCATTCAGCATCCCTAAATCCCTCAGCCACCTTTTGTAACTCCGCGCTTTCTCCTTTCCTTCCAGCCCAATTTCAAACCATTCTCCGAATGCATAAAATGTCTTCGTCTTTTCATTTAAGAATGTCCGCTCTGCTATTGTCATGTCTCCGTAATCCATTCCGAAGAGAGTCTTCCACGTTTCCGGTACTTCAAATTCATCTATGCAGTGAACGTCTCTGTTGAATATCTTGAAGAATTGCCCTTCAAATATGTCCCAGCTCCCTTCAAGAAATCTTTTCCTGTCCAGTGCATTCATTCTTTTCAGCCTCTTTATGTATCCCGGGTCGTTTTCTGTCACCTTCGGATTGTCCCAAATCCTTGCCGGAATGAAACAGGCTGTCTCTGGAAAGTATTCCGATGCCATGTCTGGAAACTCTTTGTCGAAATCTTTATCGATATAATAACTTTTAACGTGCCTGTGCGCTATGCTTCCCGGATTTGTCGCTCCCGCAAGGTATGGAATAAATCCCCCTCTCGTAGTCCTTAACCTCGAACCGATAGCAATTGTAAATTCAAATGGAATAGTTGTTTCTTCATCCAGCAATATAATGTCCCATTCCGAACTTAAATATTGCTCCATGTCTCTTATATGATCTCCGTATCCGAATTGAAGTATTGAATTCGTAGGCTTGTATATTACTCTCTTTTTCCCCTCATTATATCTTATTATTTCTCTTGGCAAATCTGTTCTTATCTTGAGCAGATGCGTTTTTTCAAGTTCTGCAAAGCTGGTCCTGATTAAAAGTATTTTTAGCTCATGGTATCTTAATCCTTCATAATGCGCCTGCCAGCGTAGTCCCGTGCTTTTCCCCGGGCCCGCCGCTCCGCCAAAGAGAAAGTCAGTGAATCCGTTTTCCGCCCGATGCTCTATAAGCCAGTGGAAGAGAGATTGCTTCGGCATCGATTCGTATTTCACATCACCATTAATCGAAATTACAAGCGGCTTTATCGTCTTTAAATCGTATTTCTTGCCTTCAACCTCCGCGATGTCAGTGTTTAAGCCTGCTCTTGTATAGGGGTTTTTAAGTTTTAAATCTTCTATTGTTTGGATTGCAGCGTAATTTTGAGGTGTGCTCTGTATGTAAGGAGTTATTATCATAGGGTTTTTGTATAAGATAATCTCTTATATCGCATTTATGAGGCTATTTCTTCATCTCAGGCACGCTTATATTTATCGTTATTCCAGCCTCCACCGGTGCCGTGTCATCGGTATATATATGTAAGCATTTAGCCATATTGTTTAATCCGGAGTTTGCCCCGGCCGCATTGAATTCACATAACATTTTCTTTCTTTTCCCTTTTATCTTCACTTCNNGGTTCTGTCTGCATGCATCTGTCAATAACTTTCTTCTGCGTCCTCATCCACCAGGCAACGTCAACTCCGGATTTCTCTATCACTTTATGCGAGAGTTCTTCAAGGTATTTCATTACATATTTCTTTTTAAGCAGTTGATATCCCATTTGTCTCGCATTCTTTTCTGTGTATCCTGCCGCTATAGCCGCCCTGGATGCGTTGGAGTCTTTTGCGTATTCTTCACAAAACTTTATCTGCTGTGCCGTTAGGTTGTTTAAATCTTCTTTTGCCATTATTTTATTTTTTTATCTAACTGCTTTTCTTCAATCATTTTATTAATTCCACCTACCTGCTCATCTATATCCTTTCCTGAAGCAATGTACCAGAAGTTCATAACCTGATTCGTCTCAATTGCAAATACCATCTTAGGGTCTTTTTCTAAATAACTTTTTATCAACATTGCATACAACTTCTTACGGTCTCTTGCTAAAAACCTTTTTATCACTTCCTTATCATATTTACTAATTCTTCCGTCGCCGGAGAGATGCGTGTGCCATATCCCTATAACTTCATACCCTCTTATCAAATAAGGCAAACACTTAAAAAGTATTACCAACATATTCGGAGGCTCGTATTTTACTTTCTTCTCTCTTGCTTTATTTCTTAAATTTATAAATTTGTAAAAATAATATTTTGCCCTTGCTCTCTTTTTCTTGAATTTGTAATATCTGAGCCCGGGTCTCATTTGGAAATTCCCAATTATTACACCCCCGGTCTCTTTCCTTTTATCCCGCTTTATGACAGGTGATTTTTTTATCATATCAATAAGGTAGTATCATTCCGGACACAGGAAGACAGCCTCCGTAACTAAGAAGATTAGAAAGAAGAACTCCCCACTCATCTGAATCCGAAATAGATTTCTCAACCAGTATTCTTTTCTCAGGTTTTTCTTCTTCAAAATATATCGTTCCGCAATAAGTGCATTTATGTTCCCCGGGTCCCACCGCTTCCAGCTCCGAAGCTCCGCAGTTGTCACATTGGAATTTATTGAACTTCATCTTTCTCCTCCTTTGCCAGTATATCAGGCTCTCTTAACATTAAATAATTATTCCCTTCAAATTCAATCTTCGTAGCAACGTATTCTTCAAATATTACTACATCTCCTACGCCTACTTCCATTATCATCAGTTGTCCTTTGTCATTAACAAACCCCGGACCTACGGCAATCACTTCCCCTCTCGTCGCCTTCTGAGCTCGCTCTGGTATGATAACTCCTCCCTGACTAATATTTTCTATAATTGGTTTCACAAGTATTCTGTCTGATAATAGTTTTTTGATTTCCGGCATATATTATTTTTTAATACAAAAATAATTATAATTATCATTTTATCTGTCTGTTGACTTGTAGATTTGTATAGTAGATGTAAAGCCCCCGAAGAGTCGCCTTCACTCCCTTGCGTATAAAATATGATTTTTGCAGCCGAATAAAAGGATTTCTTGAATCTTGATTTGCTTTACATTTTGGAATAAAAAAAGCAGCCGAACCGAGGGAAAGTTCAGCCGCTTGAGGTTGTTGATAGAAGAAACTTTATTTAAAACTTATATATTCTCCTTTAGAAATATTCTCAAATTACTCATTACTTCTCTTCCTAAATCGGATAACCAGCCAGGAACACTACTGCCATGTTCTGTAAATCCTTTTTCAGAAAAATAATACCACATAAAAAAACCACTACCAGATTCGGGGAATAATTCTCTACCTTTTTTTTTCCAATCTTTATAATCCATTTCATCTCTCAAGGCTAAGTGCTTAAAACACTTATATATATATCTCAGGCTCTCGCCCGGATTACCACAACAACAGAAATTGAAATATACACTATGCAATAAGTTTTCTAAATCATCATAATATAATCCATTATAAAGATAGTCGTCTTTAGTTTTGATAACTTTTTTACCCTTAATTTCCATACTATATTTCTTTTAGAATTAGTTTAAAATTGTCTCTTTTTCTATTTTAATTTCAACAGGTTGAATCTCTCTTAATATTAGTTTCCCCTGTAAATATCTTAGAGGATTATACCATTTCCGTTTAATTATTATTCTGAATCCCGGAATTACTATGCCCGGTAATATTGATATAATTCCTCTTTCTTTAAATTCCTTATAAGTTTGTTTTTGTAAGCGCTCAATATCCCCGCTATATAGCCAGTCCTCAAATAATTTATCTGTCCATTCTTTTGTAATATTTTTTACCATTTCTTTATTTTTGCTTTTTATTCAGAATTCAACATTCATAATTCAGCATTATGAAAAGTTCTTACCTCACCAAATCCGACGGCAAAGGCATTTCCTTAAAATCTCCCAAAAGTTCCCTTGGCAGTAGCTTAGTTTTAAATATCATCGCTCTGCTGTTCCCCACCGCTTCATATTTCTTTGCAATAGCCTCTAAATTCATCTCCTTGCTTGCGTACAGGCTCACTGTCCAATCTTTTCCGCTGAAATAGTAGTTTATCATTAACTCGTGGCGAGCTTCAACATAGACGCTCTTAAAGGCTTCTAAACTCATCCTGTCGCTGTTGACTACAATAGCCGCATATCCTTCAAAAAGAGTCTCGTACGCCCCCTTGCATTTGTCGAAGTTTAATCCTACCTGGTATCCTATTATGTTCTTTCCCATAAATAGCATATTCATAAAATATGAGTAGTCGCTTTGTGATTTTTCAATCACACCTACAAACTCCGATACTTTACTACCTTCGTGCATCTTTAATCTGTTGTAATTCCAAACCCTCATTGCGTATTGAATCGGGACTATTATTTCCTCCCAGTCTTTTTTATCTTCATTCCTGTAACTTTCCCAGCTTCCTATCGCTGAGACCATCGGGGAAGAACTTGCCCGAGGAAATAAATATTCCCACGCTATCTCCGAACATCCGGCATTGGGATTCGTGAGTGCAATAAGGTTACTTAAATTTAAATCATTTACCCCGAGCTCGATGTTCTTTACATCTTCTGCAAACTTCTTTATATCCGGCTCTTTGTTGTCTATCCAGACGGTTAATCCGTCCTCGCTCATCTTCTGCAGTTCTATTAAACTAATAGAGAATATTACAAAGAATAATATTTTCTCTCTATCAACATTATCCAGTTTTATATTTCCGTCCATCGAAAAGAAATCTCCGTCTTTCTTTACATTATGCATTTCCGCCTGGTGAAATCTCATCTTCACTACCGCCGCCGCACAGAGGCTGTCAAGATTTTCAGAGTTGTAAATGCATATCACCCTTTCCCAGTTCTTTTCTATTCTTTCTTTGAAGTGTTCTTTGAACTCAATATTTTCCGCAGGCACTTCCTGCACTTTGTCTTCTTCCATACAATTATATTTTTAATTTTTAAAAATTCTTTGTGGTATAGCTCTTCCGCTCTTAATCTTCAATCTTACGAATCATATCTTAAATATTTCTTCAAAAAATTTTTCCCTTGCTTCCCTTTGTATCAGGTTTCCGGAGTTGTTTATATACTGTGTAATTACTTTGTCGTGGAATCTTATCCTGTCATCAACTCCGTTTAAGCTGTTAAGCTTTGCCTTGTACTTCTGTTTTTGTGAATCCGAGAGTATTCCCCTCGAGTCCAGTGTCAAATCTTTCTTTATTTTCTGTACCAAGTTGCATTTTTCGTTGTTCATTCCGTTCTGGTCTCTGTGGTATATCCTGTATGCCGGTCCTTTGTATTCCTTGAATGCGTATAATATCAAAAAATCTATTGCAAAACTCCGGGGATATATCCTGTCTTTGTAACATTTATTCATTGCTTTTTCCTGAAAATATAAGTTCACCCTTGAGTTGTTTACCCTGCTGCAGCTCTTCACCGGCACAAGCTTCCTCAGAATCCCGCAAAAGAGTGAATAAATGTCCCCTTTGTCATCTGCAAAATATCTGTGTACCATTCCTTTCATTCTTATTTCCCTTATGTCCTTGTTGTAAATCCCAGATGTAAACATCAGAGCTGATATTTCAGCCCGCTCTTTGAAGTATTGCTCTGATAGCCTCTTCTTCCTTTTCCTCAATTTTTCCCTCCGGAGTTTTTAAAGGTTAAATAAATTTATTTCCGCTTGTCATCCCCGAATGTGCGTTCTTTGCATCCCGATGTTCTGTATATCGGGACTCTTGTCGGGTCGCTCTTTATTCTTGATCCCGACTTGTCGGGAGATCCCCTGCCCTTTAATGCTTTTGTAATATTTATGTAATCAACTAATGGTCTCAGTGGATTCTTCACGTTGCTCTCGAAACATCCCCAGTCACCCCGAAGTAATCTATTTCTCTGGTTTTCCGAAACACGAAGCCTATTCGCGTATTGTTCTCTCAATTTATCAAATTTTTCCCAGGAGAATTTTATAAGCAGCCATTTCCAGTAACGTTCCTGAGTTTCACCCCAATTTCTTTTATATTTCATCTTAAATATTATTTAATATTTCGTTTACTCGCCTGTTCCCCATTAAAAGCCATCTCACTTCATCAGGTAATTCCTCTACAGAATAGCCGGCGGGGGATATACTTCCAATGTATAACGTATCAATTTTGTGCATTAAATAACCAGATCTTGACATTAGTAACCTTTCATCTCTTATCTCTTCCTGCGGTGGTATATTCTTTGATAAATTAGTCTCCCAAAAATCAATTACCTCATTTAATAATTTCTTACTCTCGCACACCGTACAATATTTGATGTACTTAATGCCGTCGAGGGGATAGTGATAATACTGATGTTTTAAACAAATCCCGGTCTTCCTCCAAATCCATCTTAATATTTTTATTTTCTTCTTTTCTCGATCTGCTCTTTTCTTCATCTTCTCAAGATCCTTCCCCGTACATCCGCCGTTATACCTTTTTATCATTTTCTTTTTATTAAAATTAATAAAAGTTCTTTTTCAACTCCTGATTCTTTTTCACCGTTTGTGCGTTTGCTTTCTGCATTTTTAAGTTCAATTTCCCGCCTTTTGTTACCCGGGATTTATCCTTCAAAGCATTTTTCATATCCCCGTATATCTTACCCATTACATCTGCCATTGCTTTTACCCTTTGTTATAAATTTAATGAATTTTCCGTAAATAAGATTTTTATATTTTCCTTTTCAAATAACTCAATATCAGCCATAATTAAACCATTACCAATATTCTGAAAAGCTATATTCGTACAAATGGAAAAATTTCCATTTTTTTGAGTGCTTTCTTCTTGCGTAATTAGAACTCTGGGAATTTCCTTTTCGACGTGCTTCGGTTTTATTTTCTTTTCCTTTACGATTTTTACTTTCGGTTCTTTTTCTTTTTTCTCTCCAGGAATAACTATATCGACTCGTGACCCGACATATCCTTTTTCCTTGCAATATTCTGTGACGAGTTTACCGGGAGACCCAACCTCACAAGCGGCGATAAAAACATAATTGCCGTGACCTTTCTTATATTCCCTTTTCGCTCTTTCATCTTTGAGACGGTAAATCATATCCTTTTTTCCGTTCTCAAAAATGTAATCCAGTGTTTTTTTTGCTTCCTCAGACAGTTCGGTGATTTTCATTTTATTTTCCTTTCGTTAATTAACTTTTAAAACAAGCGGGGTTCTCCGAGTGCTAATCTTTCCCCGCTTGCGTGGTTGATAATTTTACAAAAATAAATAACATACTTTGTATCTTTCATAAGGTCTATTCTATGAATTACCGCCTTCAGGTTCCGTTTACCTGCGCGTCATAGTTGCCATCCACCCCTGGCAGAAGAGAGTGAATGAAAATCTTTACTCCGCGAATGTAAAGTAGTATTTTTCTTCTGTACATATTATTTTTTACCAATCCCTAAAGTTTCGCAGTAATAATTCGCAATTTTAAAACAATTTATCTCAAAAGATCCTTTACCGTCATATTCCTTAAAACCTGACATTATTTGCTCGTCTAATATTATTCCGCCGTCCATAGGCATGCCGGTAAAGCAGTTAAGCTTCATGCTCTTTTCTTCTGTATCTACCTCCAGTGAACACGCATCTCCATCCGGACAAATGTATAAAGTCGAATAATATTCCGTTTTGCTGTCTTTACTCGCACTTTTCATCCAGCCACACTTTTCGTCAACTAAATCCTTAATTTCCTTACCCAATTGCCCAAAATCTAAAATAGCAGCAGCATGTTGAATGTCCTTTATTGTAAAATATTTAAACTTTCGCAAGAAATATTCGAAATGGAATTTATTAAACNNTCGTGTTGAGAATTTTATCGTGATCCATAACAGATACTGCAACCGGACAATTGAATTCTTCCAATGCTCTGCTGTTTATTAAAGCATCAATATCTTTAAAACATTTTCCCACCTCATTATCGGGTCTCTCCAATAAATAATTCCCTGCCGGAATCTTAATCGTATTCCCATTCGGCAGCATATAAAAAGGAAATTCGTCAGTTCTCATATTTTTATTATTTTTATTTTTATAAAAACCCTTCAAATAGCATTTTCACTCTCCCACACTTCTTGCAAGTTGCATTCGGCTCATCAGCCAGCCCTTCGCTTTCATTCACCTTTATTTCCGCATCGGCTTTCACAAACCGCCCGCACTTCTCACATACGGGAATGAATACAGCTCCGTAACTGTCCTCAGTTGCCCCGTAACTTATCCTCCTTGCCCCTTCATAACTGTAATCCATTGAATGTGCCACGTTATACCTTTTTCTTTAAAATTCTTATCTGATATTCTTCCCATTCCGCAACATTCATATTTTCCATACCTTCAAATACTTCATTCAGGTACTCCTCCGCTTCCTTATCTATATCANNTCATAACAATCATAAAAATCAGTGTCAAAAAGTTCTTATTTTTATTAATTTAATTTCTTCCGGTGTTAATCTTCTGAGTCCGAGCGACCCCTTCCAGGGAATTGGTTCTATTTCTGTTACATCTTCAAATATCCAGCTGAACAAACCAGGGAAATAAGTAACAAATGCTTTCTCCGAATCCTCCGGGCGCATAGGACGGCAATTTATTAAATCTCCGATTGCAAACGCTGTCCCAGGGCGTTCCAGAACATCAAGATTTATAACTTCATTAAATATTTTTTCATAAACCTCATATCCGGAGATGTCTATGATATCATTTGAATTATAACTTTTTTTACTTGCCGCCATTAATATCGGTCCACGGTAATCCGTTTCCCAGACTCTTGTTTCGATTTTATTATGAGGCGGCAACATTAAACTTCCGAATGGTTCCTTCCAGCTGAGAACTCTTATTTCTTTTCCGATTAACTCAATCATTTTACTCCTTTCGCTTTTTTCTTCTCTTCTTTCTTCGGCTCCAATAATTCCAGTTGCTCTTTTTCCGCTTTCTTTATATCGATGTTGAATATCTTTGCGAATGATTTTATCGGGTCGTATTCCAGCGCATCTGCTTTTACGCCCCTGTCATAAAATTCTACTTTCTGCCATAGTACCAATTTGAAATAAAATTTAATCAAATCATCCGGTTCAACCTTTTTTAATTGCTTATACACAAATCCGTCGTAATCCCTGTAATTTGTATTAAAAGTACCGCCTTCTGCCGGTACTTCCCATTTATTGAATTTGCAAATCTTAACTAAGCTATCGTGACTGATTTGCATTATTGCAATCTTGCAGAGAATAAAAAGCCCCTCCGGAAAGAGTAAATCTCTATCCTTGAATAACATCGCCGCTTTCTCTGATACATCTTCAATCACAGTAAATCTTGCATTGAGTTCTGCCTGCTCTTTTCTTGTATCAGCTCTCTTTTTTTGTAAATCTTTTTTTCGTTCCTCTGACTGTGAACCAGGTGCATCCTTCGCCGTGCTTATATATACCACATTTCCAAGTTTCTTTTTATCGATATCATAATTATTTATATCTACTATGAGTGCTTTCTTTGCTCCCGGGTCGGTTTTCTTGCAAATTGTATAATGATTCGTATCAATAATTCCTTTGTCCTTTAAATCCTTATCGATTTGGTGCGCTGTAGATATCGGTATGAACTCTTCTTTCTTGTCAATTAATTTTTTTGTTTCTGCCGCAAGATGTAATTTCATTTTTTCGTTAAAACATTTCGGGTCCGTGCAGAATTTATCTTTCGAATATTCCGGGAAGAGCTGATTGCTGCATGCAGTATTTTTATGACAGTCCACACATGCTGCAGCTCTGACATCTAACTTTGCATCTTTCAAATCAAACGGTGCATTCTTTAAATCCTGATAAACATTATCCTTTATGAATTCTTCAATCGTGGATGGATTTAGTGACTTCAAATCTTCTTCTTCCATGTCCTTAATATTATTCCAATTATCACCTTCAAATTCATCATAGATCTTTTTCTGGAATTCTTTTGTTTGTCTGCAGATTACACGGGCAACCGCAAATGTAATTAAATCCTTTTCAAACAATTCCACGAATTCATTAATCAGTTGATTCAAACGCAATCGCGTATATACATACTTCTCTGATTTCCCAATTTTTTCCGCTAAAGCCTCAACTGTATATTTACCGGAGTTTAAAAGCGACTGGTAACCGATAGCCTCATCCATCGGATGAATATCCTTCCTCTGTAGATTTTCAATTAACTGTACTTCCATAACCTGCTCATCTGTAAATTCCCTGATGAGTACCGGTACCTTATTCAAACCTGCAATCTTCGCCGCTCTTAATCTTCGCGCTCCAAATACCAGTTCATATTCTGATGCCGGATTTAATGAATTCTTTCTTATCGTTAGTGGTTGCAATATTCCGTAGCTCTTTATGCTCTCAGCAAGCTCTTTAATTTCCGTTTCATTAAAATTCCGCCTCTGGTTTGTCCGTGACTCAGTAATCTTTGAAATATCAATAAACTGAAAAACTGACGAAGATATCTTAATACTTGATTGTTTCGAGACTGTCATCCCGTGGTGATCCTGCACGATCGCTCTTTGCTCTTGATCCCGACTTGTCGGGAGATCTCCTGCCACTGCTCTTCGCTTCCCTGCGTCCGCAGCCTTGCATTCATTTATTAATTTCTCATTTTCTGCCGTCACCTTCACAATCACAAATTTCTGATTCTTACTCCTTATTCCCTCAATCCCGCAGGTCATGCAATCGTAAGTTACAATATCTCCATCCACCTCTTTAATATCGAAGACGTGTACTCCATCTTTTATCGCAAGAAGTTCTGTCTTATTTATTCCATCAATTATATCGTTTGGATTAGTATGAACTTCCATTCCCACCGCCGATGGCTTTACAGTTTTGGTTTTTAATGCTTCATTCGTAAATGCTTCAGGTTCTTTTTGCTTCTGCAGTTGCAATTGCTTTTTTTCCCAGTTCTTCTGGTCTTTCTCCACGATTTCTTCTATCTTTTTCCCCATGATAATTTGATTTGAATTAATTAAATATTTTTTTAAATGTGAAAAATTCTCATTTGAATTAATAATGTCATACCACGTCTTTAATCTTTCCACTTGCTCTTACGCTGGTTGCTTTAATCCGCAGACCTGCCCGGTATTACATGGAACTTTACATTTCTTGCAACACCCATCACATTCCGAACTGAAGTGACACATCATACATATTTCTTTTCTTGTTGGTATATGCATATCTAAATTATTTTAAGCTCTTCTGGCCATTCCCTAACCTGCAAATCCTTTGGAAATTCTTTGATATCTTTATAAAGTTTTAATTTTGCATTTTTATCAAATTTATGAATCTGTTTGATAAATAAAGGTACTTTCGCCTCTTTACAATCTCTGGCAATTTGTAATATCCACCCTAAATTACAATATCTCATCTTTGGACCTGATTCTGCACCGACAATTACCCAATCAATCTTATCCATCTTGTTTTCTTCGTCTATTCTATCGGCATCCTGGTCGTATATTTCCCCTGTTAAACAGTTAAGAATATCAATTTTATCTATCTCAATCTGTTTAAGCCAGGTTTGCCCCACCAAAGGCTCTAAGCTCAAAACCTTCTTCCCCGGTACCTGAAGAAGAATCGGAATCATCCTATCCGCATCATCCCGAGTAGATATCGATGCCCCTACAAAAAGATTTTTCAAGGGTTCATTACTGACAGGATTATAACAGGCTTTTTCATAAAATTCTTTCATTCTCTCCACACGCTTAGTCAATAAAATAAATTTATGTCTGTCATAATTTTTCCCCGAGGCTAAATGCATATGCGCATATACACTTTCAATGAATTCAAACGGCACCTTCTCGTGAAACAAATCCCCCATACTGTCCACAAACCAGACAGCAGGCTTCTTCACCTTAAGAGGAATGTTCAGCCTCTCCGGATGAACCTGCACGTCACAAAAATCCCTTTCCTTCCACATTCCCATTTTCCGTCTTGCGAAACTCTCCGCATAACAGTTCTGACACCCCGCCGCTACCTTCGTGCATCCCGTCACCGGGTTCCAAACACTCTCCGTCCACGCTATCTTCGTTTTTCCCATAATTTTATATAGCCTCTCTGTTATTTATTTCCGTAATTATTGTCGAATGAAATAAACTTAATTGTTCCTCAGAAACGTCACTGTCGGATATTTTTATTTTTAAAATAAGAGCATTTTCTTTATCTGGCTCCAAGGGTTTAAAATTTAATCCGATATTATACAATTTATCGGTATCGAATTTTATATTTTTATCGATAATAGCGGAAAATAAATCTTCGATGATTTTTACGACTTTATCATCTTTCTTAATATCAATTAATTTTACTTTGTAACTATTGTCAAGTTGTGTACTGTAAGACTCTAACTTTGCCATTTTTCTTAATTTAAATTTATAAAAAGGTTTTTGTTCTGCTCTTCCTCTGTGTATCTCCGTGGTACAGCTCTTTATTCATAATTCCCTACGCTGCCATTTTCACCGCTCTTACCACATTCTCCAGCTTCTCGTGTATCACCTTCTGTACTCTCTCATTCCTCTTTACCTCGATATCCGTAATTATTCCGCTTTCTCTCGATTCATATACAAGTATCCCCGATTCTTTTTCCATATAAAGCATATATCCCTGTATTTGAAAATATACCTTCCTCGGTATGTCACTCTTTAACGGCAACCAGTCATCCATTAATACAGATTTTATATCCCCGGGAAAGCCGTTCATTAAAAAATCCGGATGCCCTTTTACAATCCCGCCGAAAGCCGTAATCTCTATATCTTTCTCAAATCTGGTCGTTATCTTTCCCCCGAAAACCTGCTTTAATCTTACTAACAAATCCTTCTCCATTTGATACCCTTTGTAGCATTTTAACCGTATAATCTCAGAGTCCGTAAACCCTTCCCTGTACATTTTTATCAGTTGCCCCTCTTCCAGTCCCACATGCGAAAGCGAAATGTAATTTCTTTCTGTATCAAAATTGCTGTTCTCCATTGTGTATTTTCTCAATAACTGTGTCACGTAACTCATTTACCCTCCGAATTTTTATAATTTTTTTTAAATTGACTGATAATAAACTACGTTATAATGATTCGTTAATAATTCTTTGATTTTATCCTGCTCCTCTTTCTCCAGTGTTATAAATTCAGACTTTTTTGAAAGCAAATTATTGTATGCTTCACATTCTTGCGCATTTTTTAATTTCATAATTTCAGTTTTCAATCTCTCCCCCGTTTCTGATAATTCCGAATCTGTCGACCCATCACCCGGCATCGTTATATATTCCCTCCAGGTATCCGGATTGAAAAAGGTTTTGCCCAGCTTTATAAATTGCCGTTGTATTTTTGCCGAATAAATGAACTTTTTGTAATTGCTCATCGCAGTAAAAAAGTCCTTCAAATCTTGCTCGGAATTAATGGATTGTTGGAAGTGCTCCCACGCTACTTTTTTTCCCATCGGATTCGGATATAAGTTCCACGCTCTTAAAAAATCTTTTTCCTGAACTATATATATATTACTTGTATTATTGTTATTAAATGTATGTAGTGAACTTTGTTCACTTTTTAAGTGAACTTTGTTCACTTTTTTAGTGAACTTTGTTCGCTTTTTAGTTGGTTCAAATTGTGAACTTTGTTCACTTTTTATAATAGCCTTGTCATACCACTTATCAGTGACTTTCCTGAGATGTCCTTTCTTTTCTAAAAATCCTTGAATTTCCAATTTAGCTTCAATCTTATTCACACCTTCCCGGGTGAATCCAATTAAATCGGCAATTTTAATTTGATTGATGCTGCACCATCCGCTCTTATTCTTCGGATTGGAAGAGAGGTGATAAATGATATCCAGAACGCAATACTCATTGCACGTTAGCCCCAGTTCCTTCCTGGCTGTATGATTTATCGTTGTATAATTAACTGTAAAATCCTTTTCGCTCATAATTATTTTTAAAATTCTGTGTTTATCCTGTTAAATCCGAGTATATCATTAGCTGATTTCTCCTCCGGTCCCTGAACCTTGAATAACTCATCAATCCACTTCTTCTCTGCCTTCCTTTGCTCCTCTGTGGTAGTGTGCTTCCTCTTCCCACCCTTTATCTTTGTTCTTATCTTTTTCATTTTGTCATCCCCGCTTCAAGCTCTTAATTTTTTTAAAAAATCATTTTTTATCATAAGAATCAGCGCGATCAGCATAAAAAAATTTTAAATATCCCGTCACAACTTCAATGAATTCTTCTAAACTGTAAATTACTTTTGCTTTATATCCCGAAAAGTTTAAGTACTTTATCCATTCTTTCTGTTCCTTTGAAATCGTTCCTCCCGGTCTTTTAACTTCAATGTATAGTCCATGACATTTTCCTATTGCCGTCGGTAAACATAAATCAGGGACTCCCGGATTCAATCCTTCTTCTTTAAGCTTCTTTGCAGAGTTTGATATCCAGATATCTTTTTTCTTTTTTGCATCCCATACCTTGCTCTTTACCAGATTTCCTCCGTTTGGAATTGCGTATATCCATTGGAGAACAGGATAATTCCCTTCGTTCCACCTGCACCAGTCAATACAAGCACTCTGAATCGAGTGTTCATCATTATCTAAAATTTTATTATTTTTTATTATTATTTTTCTTCGACTCATTTTAAACTTGACTCCAATCATATTCTGCAAATTCTCTGCAATCATCACACATAAAAGTATCTGTGGATGGCTTTCCGCAGCACTGACATAATGTTATCAGTGAGAGATTCTTCGGAATTGGCTCATAAAAAATATTAGAGATATCGACCAATCTTCTTAACTCGAGTATACATGCAATAAATTTTTGTCGTCTCGAAGGTTTGTTAATTCCGCTACTCTGAAGTTGTTTGTTAAATGACATAATCGTTTAATTTTATGAATTAAAGAACATAATCGTTAATATCAATTTCCTCAGTACCCTTTGTGGTATAAGGCTTTTCGCTTTTACCATTTGCGTTCTTTGCATCCCGATGTTCTNNCCTCATACTTTCATATTCATCTTTATTGGTTATCTTCCCAATCAATTCCTTTACCTTGATTAATTTATTTACATCTTTTCCGGAAGATTTTATTTCGAGGGTAGGTTTGCCTTCTGTAATCTCCAGTGGTATATTTCCATCTGTAATTTCAAGAGGAGCAATATCTCCGAGATCAGAAGCACCCGCTAACATCGCATTTCTGTGTTTCCCAGGTTCAAGTTTCCAGAAAGTGCATTTCTTTTCTCCGTTATATCCTACTTCTACCCATATTACCCACGGCAATCCAAGAAGAATCTTTTGTCTTAATTTTAATTGTGTCCATATATGATCACCATTATTCTTGGAAGTGGTTTTGAAGCGGATTAGATTGTTTGTTATTATTCCTCCTGTAACCGGATTTGCAATAAAAGCATAAAACTGCACATCATGCCTGCATTCACATTTGGGCCATTGGCATTCATAATCATTTCCCGGCTCGTATATCCTGCCGTTGCCGTATGGTCCGTCATTCCCCTTTTCATCCTGCTGCTTGAATCTTACAAAGAATTTCTTACCGTCACATACTCTTTTTGTTTTATGATTGCTTCCCCATGTTACTCGGCGGTACGTAAAGAAATGTTCTAAAATATTTGAAGGAAAATAAATTACAAGTTTATCGGGCTGATTTCCATAATGTGCTTTAATTTCCGGATATTCATCTACATTGAAATATTCGAGTGATTCACCTTCAGGAATCCCATTCGCTCTTATTTTCCCGGTCGGTCTTCCTGAAGTTATTGGTCTCCGTCTGTCAACTCCAAAATTAACGGCAATGCAGGATTCATCTAAAATTAGTCCCATTTCTTCCCCTTGAATTTAATATATCAGTTTAAAATGTAGAGAGTAATATCCTCTCGTTATTAGTTAATTCCCTGTGAGTTTCTTCGAATTGCTTCTTAGGACACCATGATTCGTAAGGCTTGTTAGCTTCTATACTGTAAATAACCTGATATCCTTCCACTTCTTCTAAAATCTTGCCGCCGTTTCTATAAAATTGTTTATTTGTCATTTCCAGCGCCGCTACAATCTTTGACCCTATATATGGATATAAGATTATTCCTGATGCAACAGGTAGAGGAATATCGAAGAATACTTGTCTGTAAGCATTTTCGAATTCTTCTTTCGGACTCCACGATGTGTAACCGCCACTGTAATTTATAAGGTATCCCGGTCGGTCTTCCCGATTTTCCGGATTCTTTGAATGGAATTTTAACTCGCTAATCTCTCCGGCATATATAAGTTTTGTCGCAATAAAGATTCTGGGAATCGATTTTATCGCTTCTGTTGATTCGTTTACTAAATCATCTTCGTTATCTCTTAAAATGTCAGCATCATCAAATTTTCTCATAAATGCCGGTATGTATTCTGTATCTTCGGGTTTGTCCGGAATTACCCCTGTTTCATTATCCTGTGCCCCTGAGCCTGCTTTGATTGTATCCGGTCCCAAGCCCTGTAGACTTTTATCATTTTCGTTGGGAACTTTATTTTTTTCTTCCATAATATTTTTATTTAAATTTTAAAAAAAGTTCTTAAACTTATAAAATGTACAGGCAGAAATCTACTAACGTTTCTCCTGTTTGCAGAGCCTCACGGTTCAAGCGAATATTGACTCAACAAACACTGTTTCAGGCTTAAATCTAATTTTTATTTAATACTTTTTTATGTTTTCGAACTACATTTTAATATAATTGGTGATTTAAGTGACTTCTTACCTGTACCTTATTTTAAAAAACATGTATTGCTCTTAATTTTCAATTCCGAAAAAAAAAATTAATTAAACGATTATTAGAGCAATTAAGAAAAGTAGTACAACTGTCCCGAAAACTAACAAATATGGATTTCTCATAACCTCTCCTTGCGTTTTTAGTTTATAAAATTAATTGCTTTGTACTTCTTCCAGGTTGAACATAGCTTTCATTTTTTCTTGTAAATCCGANNCTCTTCCCAATTGCCTCAATTGTGTATTTTTTTTCATCCGGAGGCTCGGTACTTCTACTAAATTCGAACTTAATCTTCCCCTCCGTCCTTAAACATTTCATCTTCATAAGTTCGAAAGGCTCTTTCACGTCCTTCATCAGTGCTTCCCCGACTCTCGATATCGCATTAGCTCTCGGAAAAAGACTCTTCTTAACGTACCTTTCAACCTTTCTGGGGTCCGGCTCTACCCAGTATCCCCGCCCATTTGCTACTAATCTTGGCACTAAGCGGTTTTCCCTGATATAATGGATGTATTTCCTCACGTCCGTAGAGGGCAACTTCTTGCCCTTTTTCGTCTTGAATCCTAATTTAAAAAGCCCCGCCGCAATATCCTGGATTGAAATAAACTTCTCTTTACCAACATGATTTAACAGGAAAGACCGCACAATGCACGGTATCAACCGATTCTTTTCCCACTCGTCTAATGGCTTCGTTAATATTTCAAATCCTTCAAGCATTATAGCTTATTTTCCTTAATTAAATTTTCAGTTGCAAATATCGTAACTTCGTTGCCGGGCTTAATCGTGAATCCCAGTTGTTTTAGTGCCTTTAACTCGCTTAAATTTACAGTCTTTTTCTTTGTAAGCGCGGAAATAGGTCCGGAGTGCTCAGAAGTAATGTATACGGATTCGCTTCCGTAATTAGACCTGACCTCTATTTTTATTGTCTGTTCCATAAATATTTTAAAATATCTTTGAAAAATATCCGATTAAAAAGAATAATATNNATTCCGAGCGCAATCAACTCTTTCTTATCCTTCTTCTCCTCTTCTGTCTTTACCAGCGTGATGTTCAGCGGCATTCTTATTGCCTGCAGTCTAATACGCTCTTCTTGCTCTTTCGTAATCTCCGTAAATTTTGGAGAAAGTTCCGATTTTTTACATAGAGAAATCATTTCTACTCCGTTTTACTCTTACATTAAAGAAAACTATTGAATTTACTTTGACCTGAACCTTATCTTTTGATTTTTAAAATCCGGAATTGAAACTCCGCATCCTTCATCATGGAAATTGTAAATACCCGTTTCGTAATCGTAATCAATACCATCAGTATTAATTGTTACCATACTTGTATCCCCGTTGTCACGCACAGTCGTNNTGACCCGGTGTATCCGTCACCTTGTTATTCTGTGGCTCATTTGGCATGTTTTGATTGCAACCAAATATTTCTATTGTAACCATAGCTAATACTACAAATGCTGCTAAGACCAGTAATGTTTTTTCGTATCTCATTTTAAACCTCCTATTTTTTAATTTTTTTGAAAAAATTTCTT
>PNBM01000348.1:42714-54300 GCA_003135995.1 Ignavibacteriota bacterium
ACCGGAACCGTAACCGTAACCGTCACCGGAACCGTCACCGGAACCGGAACCGGAACCGGAACCGGAATTTACTTTTCCCATACCGGTACCTCTTTTATACTTTTTTCTGCGGCAGGTGTACAATCTATTATTTCAATTGCTTCAGTCAATTCCACTCTGTCAACTTCACAAGGGAATTTGCAATTTTCAGGTTTTTTTACACCTTCCATAGCAAGCTGACTTAATGATGCTGCTCCGTCCCAGTACCATAGCCGCCTCGCTTTTTCCATTACCACTTCTTTTCCTTTCTTTGCAATAATGTATCCGGCAAATACACCTGCTGAAAATGTTCTTACAATCTGATATTTCTTTTTGCCTTTAGGCATGTCTTTCTCCTTTCGTTTATGTTTTTAAATTATTACGCCTCTGCTTCACCTCCCGGTCAATATATACCTTCGCCGCGGGATGCCTTTCTTTGTAACTTTCAAAAAATTCTATCGCTTTTTTTTCATCTTCAAAATTCCTGACTACCTTTTTTTTCTTAATCCCCGCAACTCGCTTAATCACGTACATAATCGCTATCCTCGCCTTTAATGCTTCCAGTGTGTATACCTTTGTCTTCATGCCACCCTCTGCCTCTTTGAGTTCCATTCGTTCCATGTCGTTCTTAAATTCCTCTTGAACCATGTCGCACTCGCGTCGATTATATCCGCATCCATTAAATCCTTGAGCATCCCCTGCTCCTCCGCATTAAGCCTTACCATTACAGGAAGCTGGTCTTCTTTGGCTCTGGCTCTTCTCTTTTTTTCTCTTTGATTTTGATTTGACATTGTCAAATATTCTCTTTATGTTAATTAAAATTATTTTGTGTTACGCAAAGTTAATAGAAATATTTCCATTTGTCAAGGGGATATTTCTATTATGTAAAAATTTTTTATTCATGGATATAACGGACAGGTTAAAGGAAATTATCGGTGACTCTGATTTAAAAAAATTTGCTGACTTAATTAATGCCGACCCTTCAAGCTTAACAAAATATTTAAAAGGTACTATAAAGCCTACAACCGAGTTCTATAGAGCATTAACAGAGAAACTGCATATTAGTATTAGTTGGCTTATTGCCGGTATTGGAAGTAAGTATATTAATGCGGATTCTTATGATACATTAATTAAGGAAAATCTATTATTGAAAGACTCGTTAAAAAAAATTACCTACTCTATTTCAAGTGAGGTGTCTAAAATTGATAAAATTTCTAAACTGGATATTCCAAAAATTAAAAAGGTAAAAAAATAAAATGATTAAATTGCCTTATAAAATCTTGTCTGGTATCTTCTCACTTTTTGTAATTATTGGTGGAATTTATTTTTTATATTTTTATAAATCAGAAAACCTTCAACCGGAGCAGAATCAAAGAACAGGTTCTGGATTTATTCAAGAAGATAATACTTTACAATCCGATGAATGTTTTATCTGCACCGGTCCAATGTCAAAACGATATCACAAAGATAAATATTGCAAAGGTTTATCCAAATGCAGTGGATATATAAAAAAAGAAAAGATAACCGAAGCAATTTCAAATGCTCATACACCTTGTAAAATTTGTTGGTATTAGATTTAATAATGAATAAATTCTTGATTTTACTTTGAGAACTTATAAATGAGTATTAACTTCTAATGCAAAAGAAAGAAAAAATGAGAAAAGAAAATAATGAATATTTTCTCAAAAAAGACGTGTATTCCGCTTTTGCGTTTTTCGGATTTATAATGTTTGTGTTAATCTTAAGCATATTTGAAAGTGTTGAGAACAATGAGGATAGAGTAAAATTAACTGGAAAATCTTTTCCGGTTGATATTGAATGGAACTCAATTACCCAACATCAAAAGGATTCTGTAATCCTTAGATATGGAAAAATAAAAACCCGCGAGTTGTTGGATATTATTTATAAATGGAGGGAAATAAATAATTACCGCTCGGTTAATGGCAGAGATTTGTTAGACAAACTAATAGAAGCTAAATTAATCTCCGAAGATGACGTTTCGGAATATTACAAAGAAGTGATTATAGACAATGAATCAAAATAAAACATTATGAATAAATTTTATTTTCTTATTTTCGCACTCTGCTGCCTGCTTTCCGCTTGCAGCAAAGATTCCGGCAATCCGGTGAATAATCAAACTCCTACGGACCCAAACGGAACAGTATTATACGAGCGTCCCGGACAGGATTCCGTTTATGGCTTCATAGGTATTCATGGAGCTATTGAAGATTCTGTTTTTTGTAACTTCGATTTTACCGGCAGCGATAGTGTTATTACTATCTGTTCCGCTAAAACAAATCTGGATATGACTCCTTCACCCGTGGGAATATTCGCTACAAGCGATACATGCTTACTTACAATAATCCAGCCCCTCTATAATTCTGGCAATTTTGCAGAATATAGATGCGCTTATAAATCCCCTAAAAGAAAATTTAGTTTTGCAATACTTACTATAAATAACGGGGGGCAGGGCTTAAATTATTTTCTCGTCGTAAAAAACTTAAAAATCTATAAAAAATGAAAATCGTACTTGACACTTGCATGACACAAACAATCATAAATCCTTAAAATTAATCAAATTACGCACAATGCGGGAGTAATTCAGTGGTANNAATGTTAAATTAAGAGCATTTTCATTTTAAATAGTTTTTTCGCAGATAATATGAAGAAAATATTTTTTACAACGGGTCCGACGCAGTTATATCCTCAAATAAAAAATTATTTGAACGAGGCTATTGATGAAAATATTCTTTCACTTCCCCACAGAAGCGAACAATTCACAAACATTATTAAAGATACTGTCTCCGAATTAAAAAATTTATTAAATGTTCCGGAAAATTTTCAGATTTTCTTTCTAAGTTCTGGAACCGAATGCATGGAAAGGATTATTGAAAATCTTGTCGAAGATTTAAGTTTTCATTTTATAAACGGATATTTCGGCGACAGGTTTTTTAATATCGCAGTCAATTTAAATAAATCTCCTGAATATATTAAATGTGAATACGGAAAAAATTTCAATTTCAAAAAACTTTTTATACCAGTCGGATATGAATTAGCCTGTTTTACTCAGAACGAAACAAGTACGGGCGTTGCAATCGATATGAAAGATATTTATGAATTAAAGAAAAAACATCCGGAGATTATATTTGCTATCGATGCAGTGAGCAGTGTCCCGTATACAGAACTGGATTATAACTTTATCGATTGTGCATTCTTTTCGGTACAAAAAGGATTCGGAATGCCTTCCGGTTTGGGAATTATAATTATAAATAAAGATTGTATTGAAAAAACAAAATATCTACAGAGTAAAAATATTAATACGGGAAGTTATCACAATTTTATTAACCTGTCCCGAAATGCCGAACATTATCAGACCGCAATGACGCCTAATATGCTTGCAATCTATCTCTGCGGAAAAGTCGCTCATTATCTCAACAAAATCGGAACAGGGAAAATACGGATGGAAACGGAGCAAAAGGCTCAGCTGCTATATGACTTTTTTGAAAAAAATAAATTCGTTTATCCAGCTGTGAAAAAACATTCCGACAGGTCTCAGACTACACTTGTTATGAATGTTAATAAAAATCCGGAAGTATTATTGAATAAACTTAATGAAAAAGGATTTGTGCTAAGCAATGGATATAAGGATTACAAAGATTCACAAATAAGGATTGGAAATTTCCCGATGCATACAATTGAGGATGTGAAAAATTTGATAAAAGCGTTTAAATCAATTTTAAAATTCTAAATAATTATTAAAGCGTAATATCGAAATCCTATTATAATTCGTAATTAGAAAATCAGAATTTTTAGAACCCGTATTTTAATATTTAACAAGAAAATTTAGTTTCACAATTTTTTGTTCAACTCCTCCGGAGTTGTTATGTTCGTAGTCAATATTTTGTTACAAATATAAAACTCCTTCGGAGTTTATATTAATCTAAATTAGAAATTCAATTTCTAATCAATTTTACATTTATCTTTATAAATTAATACTTTAATTTATTTTATGGATTTGTTTGATGATAATATTGTAAAGGAAAATGTGCCGCTTTCGGAGCGGATGCGACCGAAGACACTCGATGAATTTGCCGGACAGGAGCATCTTGTCGGAACCGGGCGTCCGATTAGATTAATGATTGAAAGGAATGACCCTGTGTCTATGATATTCTGGGGTCCTCCGGGAGTTGGGAAAACAACACTCGCTTTAATCATCGCTAATTCGGTAAAAGCTAATTTCATACAGCTCTCCGCAGTTTCATCGGGCGTTAAAGATGTAAGAGAAGCAATTGAAAAAGCAGGACGCGACCAAAAATATTCTCGAGCGAAGACTATTGTTTTCATTGATGAAATTCACAGGTTCAATAAAGCCCAGCAGGATTCGCTCCTGCACAGCGTTGAAAAAGGTATTATAATTTTAATCGGTGCAACTACAGAAAATCCTTCTTTCGAAGTTATTTCTCCTCTGCTTTCGAGATGTAGAGTTTACGTCCTCGAAGAATTGAAGCAAAAAGATTTTGAGAATATGATGACGAGAGTTTTGAAAGAAGATGAATTTTTAAAAGATAAAAATATTATTATCGAAGATAAAAAATTTCTTATTAAAATGTCCAATGGCGACGGAAGGAGATTATTGAATGGTCTCGAACTCGCTACGAAAATTACCAAACCCGAAGATGATAATTCGGTAAGGATTACAAATGATATTTTAAAAGAAGCATTCCAGACAAACTATATTAAATACGATAAGAATCAGGAAGAACATTATAATATAATTTCAGCGTTCATTAAAAGTATGCGTGGAAGCGACCCTGATGCAGCCGTTTACTGGCTTGCAAGAATGCTTAAAGGCGGCGAGGACCCGAAATTCATTGCACGGCGAATGATTGTACTTGCTTCCGAAGATGTGGGTAATGCAGATCCTTACGCATTAACGCTTGCTACGAGTACATTTACGGCTGTAAATTATATAGGAATGCCGGAAGCAAGAATAATATTGGCACAAACGGCAGTATATCTTTCGAGCTGTCCGAAAAGCAATTCTTCTTATATGGCGGTTNNTTTACCGGCTTATGACGTTCCGATGCATTTGAGAAATGCTCCGACAAAGCTGATGAAAGAACTCGGATATCACGAAGGTTATAAATATGCGCATAGTTTCGAAAATCATTTTGTCGAAATGGATTACCTGCCGAAGGAATTGAAAGATAAAATTTATTATCACCCGACAGAATTCGGAACGGAAGGAAAGTTTAAGAAACGTTTGAATGAATTGTGGAAAAAAAGGAAATAATAATTTTGAATGTTGAATTTTGANNTTAAATACAAAGCTTTATTAATATTATATTTTTAGCAAATAATTAAAAATTCATTACAAATTTTTAATCACTTCCACTGCGGTTTTTACTTCATCCATACTTACATCGAGATGGAAGACGGCGCGGAGATTTTCGAAACTACCAGCAGAAATTAAAACACCTTTTTCTTTCATAATTTTTATAAAATCCGGTTTTGCAAATTTTGATGTTGAAAAAACGACAATATTAGTATGAACTAATTCCGGATTTAAATTAATCCAGTCGAGATTGGAAATTTCTTTGGCGAAATATTTTGCTTTATTATTATCTTCTTTTAATCTTTCAATGTTGTTATCGAGAGCGTAAAGTGCAGCAGCAGCAAGTATTCCGGCTTGTCTCATTCCACCGCCGAGAATTTTTCTCCACCTGTGAGCGATTGTAATAAATTCGTTAGTCCCGCAAATTATAGAGCCGACAGGTGCGCCAAGTCCTTTGGAAAAGCAGAATGAAATTGAATCAAAATAACTTGCATATTCTTTAATGGTAATTCCGGTCTCAACGTATGCATTAAAAATCCTCGCACCATCCATATGCAGTTTAATTCCGTTTTCTCTCGCGAAATTTGAAATTTCTTTAATGTATTCAATCGGCTGAATCACTCCGCCTGCACGGTTATGAGTATTTTCAAGACAAATTAATCTTGTTCTGGGAAAATAATATTCTTTAGTTCTTACGAATTTTTTTAGTTCATCCAGTTGCATAATGCCGTTCTCACCGACTACAGTCATGACCTGAACGTTCGAAATTATTGATGGCGCCGCTGTTTCGTAATTAAATATATGAGATTCTGATTCGAGTATAATTTCATCACCAGGTTGTGTATGAGACTTTACGGAAAGCTGGTTCCCGAGACATCCTGAAGATACGTATAATGCTCTTTCTTTACCTGTTAATCCGGCACATCGTTCCTGTAGTTTGTTTATGGTTGGGTCTTCGCCGAAAACATCATCGCCTACTTCAGCGTTAAACATTGCTTCCCGCATGCCTTTAGAAGGTTTAGTGACCGTATCGCTTCTGATGTCTATGTAGTTCATGTTGATTGTAATTTATTTTTCTATCCCAAGCCGGGGCTTGGGATAGAGGAAAAAATTAAAGAATAAGCTGTTGATCAGAATTTATTATTATCGAATCAATTTTTTGTTTTAAATCTGGTATGTCAATTTTAATTGTTTCCCAAACTGCATTTATATCTACGCCAAAATAATCATGTATAAGTTTATTTCTCATCCCAATAATATTTTTCCAGGGAATATAATTGAATTTTAATTGAAATTCTTTCGAAAGTTTTGACGATGCCTCTCCGATTATCTCGATTTGCCTTATAACGGCATCTTGTATAATTGTTTTTGAACCAAAGTTATCTTCATTTATATCCTCGCAATATTCAATTATTTTATTTATTGAATCTCTAATATGATAGATATATACTAAATCTTCCCTACTCATTGATATAAAACTTTAATATCATTTTTTATAATAGGATAAATATATGGGCTTATTGATGCTTTTGTAAGTAAATCGACTTTAATTCCAAGGTATTCAGATAAATCCCGTTCAATTTCAACAAACTGAAGTAAACTTTTTTTATCTAAAAATTCGACTAAAATATCAATATCACTCGATTGTGTTTCCTTATCTTTTACATATGAACCGAAAACAGATATTTTACCGGCATTATTTTTCTTTAAAAAAGAAATAATTTTTGTATAAATTTCCTGTTTTTCTGTTTTGTCCATATTTTAAAACAATTTTTCCTGTTCGACTTCTTTATCTTCTTCTACAATTCTTGCAACTGCTGATATTGAATCGTGCTCGCTGATTCTGATTAGTTTAACACCCTGAGCATTTCTTCCCATCACGCGGATATCTTTTACCTTCTGACGAATTAAAATTCCCTTAGTAGTAATAATCATTAAATCATCAGTATCTGTGACTTCTTTTATCGAAATTAATTTGCCGACTTTATCAGTTGTCTTCACAGTTATAACACCTTTGCCGCCTCTGTTCGTTACCCTGTAATCACCAAGTTCACTTCGCTTTCCGAATCCTTTGCTGGTTACAACAAGTATTGTTGCACTTGGTCTGATAACTGCAACAAGGCCGATTACATAATCACCCTTTCCGAGTTTAACAGCTCTTACACCTGTTGCAGTTCTGCCCATATCACGAACTTGTGATTCATTAAACCTGATAGCCTGACCATTATACGTGCCTATAACAATTTCCTGAGAGCCATTCGTCATCTTGACATCTACAAGTTCATCTCCTTCGTTAATGTTAATTGCATTAATACCGTTGCGCCTGATATTAGAATAACTATCAAGTTTGGTTTTTTTAATTGTCCCTTTTTTTGTAACCATAGTAACATATAAATCTGCGCTGAAATCCTTAACCATCACAAACGATGAAATGTTCTCGTCTTTTTCTTTTTCAATCAGGTTAAGAATAGATTTACCTCTCGATGCTCTTGTACCTTCAGGAATATCGTAAACCTTAAGCCAGTAACATTTTCCCCTGTCCGTAAAGAACATTATGTATTGATGCGTTGAGCCTATAAACATATGTTCGATGAAATCCTCATCAGAACTGCCTGTAGTTGCCGCGGTTATTCCTTTGCCGCCCCTGCCCTGTGATTTGTATGAAGTAACGGGGATTCGCTTTATGAATCCTTTATTCGAAATCGTGATGACAACATCTTCTTCTTTTACAAGTTCTTTCATCATTTCGTCATCGGACATTTTTTTAACATCGTAAATTATATGCGTTCTTCTTTCATCACTGTATTTTTCTCTTATGTCTTTTAATTCATCGATAATAATTTCTTTTCTTAAAGCTTCGCTCGCTAAAATTCTTTTCAGTCTTTCGATAGTTTTTAAAAGCTCTTTGTATTCTTCTTCGATTTTTTTTCTTTCAAGTCCTGTTAATCTCTGAAGTCTCATATCGAGTATTGCCTGCGACTGAACTTCGGAAAGCTTGAATCTCTTCATCAATCCTTCTCTCGCAGCCTGAGCGTCTCTCGATTTCTTTATTACTTTAATAACTTCGTCGATGTTATCGAGAGCAATAATATAACCTTCCAGAATATGTGCACGTTTCTCCGCCGAATCGAGATCGAATTTAGAGCGGCGTACAATTACATTCAATCTGTGCTTCAGGAAATACGACATTACATCTTTAAGACTCAGAACACGCGGAATACCGTCTACAAGAGCAAGAGTAATTATTCCGAACGTAGTCTGCATCGAAGTATGTTTAAACAGATTATTCAGAACAACGTGCGGATTCCCGTCCCTTTTCAGTCCTATAACAACCCTCATACCGTCCCTGTCACTTTCATCATTGATGGAGGCGATATCTTCGATTTTTTTATCGCGAACAAGCTGTACAATATTTTCTATGAGGTTAGCTTTGTTTACCTGGTAAGGTAATTCAGTGATAATAATATTTTGTTTCCCGTTCTTCTCAGTTTCGATTGAAGCCTGTGCGCGAATAATAAGTTTACCTCTTCCTGTTTCATACGCTTCTTTCACGGTATCATAGCCGTAAATTATTCCACCCGTAGGAAAATCAGGAGCGATAATGAATTTCATCAGTTTCTTAACGTCGCAATCAGGATTTTTAATTAAGAAAATCAAACCATCAACAACTTCACCAAGATTATGCGGGGGGATGTTAGTAGCCATTCCGACTGCAATTCCGTTCGAACCATTGATTAAGAGGTTAGGCAATGCAGATGGCATCACAGTAGGTTCCTTTAAAGTCTCGTCAAAATTAGCTATAAAATCTACAGTATTTTTATCTAAATCCGATAATATAGTATCCGAAATTCTTGCAAGTCTCGCCTCCGTGTAACGCATTGCCGCAGGTGAATCGCCGTCAACCGAGCCGAAGTNNTCGCCGTGCGGGTGATATTTACCGAGAACTTCTCCGACTATACGGGCGGATTTTTTATAAGGTTTATTGTGAGCGAGACCGAGTTCGTTCATACCGAAAAGTACCCTACGGTGAACCGGTTTCAAACCATCACGCACATCGGGCAGGGCACGCGCAACAATAACAGACATCGAATAATCAATATATGACGACTTCATTTCGTCTTCAATATTGACAGGAATAATTTTTTCGTTTGGCATAAATAAATTAGTATTCAAATATTAAATAATTACAACTACACATTATTTACAGGCGTTGCAATGTTATCGTTAAATTAATCAAAAGTGGAGCTAACAGGAGTCGAACCTGCGACCCTTTCGTTGCGAACGAAATGCTCTACCAGCTGAGCTATAGCCCCGTTTTAAATGTCTGCAAAATTTCCCTCTGAATCTTTTAAATTTACCGAATTTTAATATGTTTAACAATGAAAATTGAGATAGAAAAATAATGAATTCGGTTGGACTGACATTATGAATGAATGATTATACTTTTGGTTTTTGCTGAATAAAAATGAAGCCCGGGTAAATCCGGGCTCCTCTTAAACCTTAACAATTAAAATCATTATTTTAATAAAATCATTTTTTTTGTGTTGCTAAAATTTCCAGCAGTTATTTTATAGAAATAAACTCCGCTCGGCAGCTGGTAATCGGGAAACCGGTTAATTGAAAATGGTATTTCATAAGTACCGGGTTGTAATTTTTCATTAACCAAAGTTGCTATTTCCTTTCCGAGAATGTTGAATACTTTTAATGTCACAAATCTTGAATCTTTAATCCGGAATTTTATAATCGTAGTCGGATTGAACGGATTTGGATAATTTTGGGACAAAGAATATTTTTCAGGTAATATATGATTTTTATTAGAAACACCTATTACATCAAATAACCTGTTTGAAAATATGCGTTTATTCGTTCCATCAGAACCAACCCATATTGCTCCCATATCAGGCATAGTAAAATATTCAATTATAGAAGGAATATATAATCTGGAAGACCATCCCGGAAAATTTGTATTGTCAATTTTTGCCGGAACTGTAAATCCGTTCGGAGTTCCTGCTGCAGCCCATGTATACATCAGTTTATCCGAGTTAACATTGGGATTTCCGTTTTGTAAACTATCCCGGTAATATATTAAATCAACACCTCCGTCATAAGCAGTATGAAATTTAACATCAAACCAGTATTCATCTACATTTGGTATTCCCCCTGCCACGGTAAACGGATAATTAAAAAAACCTCCATTATCAAAACTGACCCGGCAAACTATATCTATTGAGCCGGTTGTACCCATAGTATTAAAAAACCAGACAATATTCTGGTAAGCGATTGTTGCAAATTCCGGTTTAGTATCCGTTCCGGTTACTATATTTATAAAATCAATTGCACTTATTACACCTATTGAAGTTTCACGGTATCTTCCCTGCCTGATGGTCGAGGTTGCTGTATCTGCTAGAACCGGTGAATAATAATTCAAAAATAACGTATCTCCTGAGTATGATTTTGATACATGCGGCTTAGCTGCATTGTTTTCAACTGTTCCGAAATTTGGCCAGCTTATCCCTCCATCTGTTGATCCTTTTCTGATTGCATTGTGCGATGATCCGTTTAGAGTATCGGCAAATACATATAAACCGCCCGTTGATGTTGCAGCAACATCAAATTCCTTCAAAGGACCCGAAGAGACCGGACTAAATCTGCCATTCAAAACATTCCAGTTGTAAACGGATGAACCATACCAAAAAAAACATACTACTGAATCTAAACCAGTGCAAATCATTTTTGTCTTTCCGCAAACAAATGCCGGATGTAACCCGACCAGCGCTGACCACGACGCACCATGGTTTGATGAAACATAAATAATGATTCCGTATTCCTGCCCGGGATAAATGTTTGTATCAGGAACCGATACATAAATGTTTCCGTTTGATTTTTCCACTCNNTTCCACTCCGGACATTCTTCCCATAGGTTCTGATGATGATATTAAAACATCATTACCCCAGTTTGGTGAATCAATATTAGCAGTTACGGGTTGAAAATAATGAATGGAAAAATTTTGTGAATAATTGATATTTGTGCTTAAGAAAATTAGGATGAGCAAGTAGAATTTAATCATTTTGAAACTCCTTTTTAATAATTTTAAAATTATATGGAGCAACTAAATATATCAGGAAGTTCGGATTAAATTAATGTACGTATTATTTTAATTAATAGTTTCAAATCAGGAATTTCTCAATAAATAATATTTGAACTAATTTATTTTAATTTATATTTATTAAAA
>PNBM01000258.1 GCA_003135995.1 Ignavibacteriota bacterium
TTTTTTTGGAGAACCTGAATTGAACTCCCATATAGATTAAGTGTTAGCAAGCATATATTTTAGTAAGTACAAAATGAGTTAAGCAGAAATTTGAAATATTATTTCAAAAAGTTTGAAATTTAAGAAAAAATTTATTACTTGACTTTAATATCTAAAATAAAGAATTTCTATTAACGAATTACACACGTAAACATTCTCAATTCGTAGAGGTAATAATAGTATTATAACTAAAAGTTATTTTAAATTATTCTCTAACAAAACAAATAAAACAATAATATTTTCTTTATCATTTTTTAGAAGAAATATAAAGTAATTTTGTTAAACGAAAATTTCTATTAATCCCAATTTATAATTGAGATTTCAAAGAAATATATTTATTAAATAAAATTAAAAAATATGATAAAGAAAATCCTCATCAGTGCAATTCTTTTTGCATTCTTCCATATTATTTTAAATATTGAAAATTGTAATGCACAGTGGGTGCAGATGTCAAATGGGATGGGAACAGATAATTTTATTTGGTCACTCGCAGTCAATGGAAATAATATATTTGCAGGGACTGACTCTTTTGGTATATATCTTTCTACGGACAACGGTATGAGTTGGAATCAAACTTCTTTGAATAATGAATGTGTTAATTCCATTCTGACACTCGGAAATTATATTTTTGCAGGAACAGGTGGAAATGGCATTTTTCTTTCTACAAATAATGGTACGAACTGGAATCACGTAGGTTTTGACAATAAATATGCTGTTTCGTTCGCAGTGATTGGTAATCATATTTTTGCAGCAGTACAACCAGATGGGCTCTATTCCTCCACTGATAATGGCATGAACTGGGTTTTAACTTCATTAAGTTGTAAGTATATCGTGTTCCTTACAACCTTTGAAAATAATATTCTCGCCGGATCTTTTTATGGAGTTTTTCTTTCTTCGAATTATGGTACGAACTGGACTCAAATTTCGAATACTTCTGACATATTTTCTCTTTTAAAAATTGGAAATAATCTTTTTGCGGGAATAGATCAACATGGCGTATTTATCTCCACTAATAACGGAACAAACTGGAATCAGACAGCTCTGGGAAATATAAGTGTTTATACGCTTATGTCTAGCAATTATAATATTTTTGCGGGAATAGATAATTATCCAAATGAACCTGGCGGTGTCTATCTCACAAAAAATAATGGTACAAACTGGTTAAATATAAATCAGGGATTTAACGAAATTCCTTCGGTTAATGCATTATTAATTGTAAATAATTATATTTTTGCAGGAACAGGTAATCAATCCGTCTGGCGGCGTTCTTTAACCGAAATTATTGGAATAAAACAAATCTCTGAAGTTGTTCCAACAAAATATTCATTGCAACAAAATTATCCTAATCCTTTTAATCCAACGACAAATATTAGATATGATTTACCAAAGAATAGTTTTGTAAAAATAGTTGTCTTTGATATGCTCGGTCGTGAAGTTGAAACACTTGTAAATGAAAAGCAGACTCCGGGGTTGTATGAGATTACTTGGAATGCTTTGCAATATACAAGTGGAGTTTATTTTTATAGATTGATTGCAGGTGATTTTACAAATACGAAAAAAATGATTTTGCTGAAGTAAATAAAATTATCTTATTTCGTTCCCAATGCCACCATCGGGAACAAATCATAAAAATATCTTACTTGATTTTAATTATGGTTATAGTGAATTTCTGTTTGCGAATCAATTGCAATCTCGTTTCTCATTCGTTTGTTATTAAATTTAATAAATTAATTTAATTTCTTATTAATGAAAAAATCCTATTTGATATTCCTATCACTTATTATTTTATTTGTCTTCAATAATAATATTTATTCCCAATGGCATAGCGTAGAAAATGGTAGTACGACTGATATTTATGAGTTTAAGTTCAAGAATGAAAATACGGGATGGTATATTTCGAACCGAAAGCAAATTTATAAGACAACAACCGGTGGCTTATACTGGCATTGTCTCGATATTCCTTATGTGGATACTTTAGATTATTTGCATAATCTTAATGTTATCGGAGATACTTTATGGATGAGTATAAATGGTAGAAGAGCATTAAAATCAACAAATGGAGGTGATAACTGGTCAGTTATAAATTCAATTAATAATCATAATTTAATTACCTGCTCAATAGTAAGAAATAATCTGATTTTTGCTTTAATTGATGATGGGATTCAATCTTCACAGATCATTAAAACAAATAATATATTCAATAACCAAGTACCAATTTTTAATATTAATTCTGCTGGCTTTTATGATATAAACTCATCTTCAGATTTAGATTTTGTAAATGATAGCATAGGATATTTAAGAGGAGAATGGAGATTATATAAAACTACAAATGGAGGCTATAACTGGTTTACAGTATTTTTTGATTCAGTCAACATTAACTCACCAACGTTCGATTATATAAAGTTCATTGATAAAGATAATGGATTTTTACATTATGGGTTTTTTGGATTGTACAAAACCACAAATGGCGGTGTTAACTGGCAATACATTATGAATATGTCATATAAACCAAAAATAATAATCAAGGATAGTATGACAGGATACATGATGCCAATCATGCCTTTTTACAATAAATTTTATAAAACAACAAATGGCGGTATAAATTGGAATCTGCAGTTTTATGATACGGCATCGATAAATGGGACATTTGCAGATTTTGATTATACAGGAAATACTTTTTTTGTTGCCGCAGGTGGTGCAGGCAACGTTCTTAAATCTACTAATGAAGGGATTATCTGGACTAAATCATCTCCTTATTTTCGTGAGGAAGGTTATACTGCAATGTGTTTTGTAAATGCCCAAACCGGCTTTATTGGTACAACCGATGATTATCTGCTAAAAACGACAAATGCAGGAATAAATTGGTTGCTTGTTGATACTTTATGCACCCCTTCATATTATTCATCTAAATGGATAGATAAAATTCAATTTACTGATGAATATAATGGATGGCTTCTTGATGATTCGGGATTTTATAAAACTACAAACTCAGGCAATAACTGGATATATAAAGGCTGGACTCCTACTGTTTCCAATGTATATAAAACTTCAAACTCATGTAATAAATTGATACGTAAAAGTTCGACTTATTCTTTTTCTAAATTATCTAAAACAACAAATTCAGCTAATAGCAGGTCACATGATACCATTCATTATCCTTCTTATTTCTATTTTATGAATAATACTACAGGATTTGCATTTTGTCCGGCAAATATAAACGAAACAAATTATACGGTGCTATTTAAAACAACAAATGGAGGTGATAATTTTTTTCTAACACATTATTTAAATGATAGTGGCTTTGAAATTAAATTTTATGATTCACTGTACGGATATATCCTCTGTAATAGTATTTTAAATGGCCCAGAATTATACAGAACTACCGATGGAGGATTTAACTGGGAGCCAAATTATGAGATTGGTTTTATAGGATGCATATTTATACAAAATAGAAATGTGGCTTATATTGGAGAAGCTTTTCTTAATAATAGCGGAGGAATAATAAAAACTACAAATGGGGGAGATAATTGGTTTAGAGTGCTAAATAACGGAAATTATTTTAGCAGTATTCTATTTACAGACGAAAATGTCGGTTTTGCCATAGGCGATAAGAGTTTCTATTATACTACAAATGCAGGAAAAAATTGGACATATTCTTTTATTGGGATGAATAGTTTAATGTATAACTTGTGCAGACCTTCACAGGATGTCCTCATAGTTATTGGCTCGGATGGAAAAATATATAGAAGTACAAATTATGGAGGTATATTTATAGGAATAAATCATAATGAAATTAGTATTCCAAAGGGAATAAGACTTTATCAAAACTATCCGAATCCGTTTAATCCAACGACGAAGATAAAATTTGATGTTCCGGTGGATTCCCGCATTCGCGGGAANNCTCGGAAAAGAAATTGAAACACTTGTTAATGAAAAACTAAATCCCGGAACGTATGAAGTAACATTCAACGCATCGCAATACCCCAGCGGAGTTTATTTTTACAGATTACAAGCCGGAGATTATAATGAATCAAAAAAAATGTTACTGGTAAAATAATGATAGTTATTTAAAAAGGAATCTCGATAGCATAGTGTATCGGGACTGATGATAAATAAAATTTGTTTTTTAAAATATATCAATATATCAAATTTAATTTGCATCGATATATCAATAAATAAATAGAAAGGTGAGAAAATAATTATATAAATATTGCTTTTTTTATTTTTACTAAATTAAAACTCATTGATATGAAATCGCTTCTTTTGTTAGTTATTATTATTTCTTTATTATTTTCAAATTCTTATTCCCAATGGATTTATCAGAATAATTATGATTCAATTGCATCAATTTCTTGCGGTTCTTTTGTGAATTCAAATACAGGATGGTATGCAAGAGCAAAGGGTCATATATCGAAAACTACAGACGGCGGTATGAGCTGGAATACAATTTCTATTTGTACCGATGATTTGAATTCGATTAAATTCCCGGATTTAAATACAGGATATGTTTGCGGTATTAATGGGAGATTAATGAAAACAACCAACGGCGGTTTATATTGGTCTCAACAAAATTCTTCTTCAAATGATACACTTGCTTCGCTTGATTTTTTAAATGAATTAACAGGATGGTGCGCCGGAAAGAATTTTATTTTATATACATCAAACGGTGGTGTACAATGGAATTGGCAGAATGTAGATTCGAGCATTATAAAACCACGATTTACAGTTTTAAAAATGTTTGACAGCCAAAATGGTCTGGCCGGAGCGCGCGGATTTGGATATTCAGGAAATAAATCATTTATTTTCAGAACAACTAACGGTGGAACAAATTGGATATTTACGGATTCATTATATGGATTTTATACTTATTCAATTAGTTATGTTAATGCGAATATTGTTTATTTGTCGACTATGTACAATATTCAGAAATCAACGGATGGAGGAATAAATTGGAATATGCTCAATTTTATAAGTAGCGGTTCGGAAGGGACGTATATTAAATTCAAAAATGAATCAACAGGATGGGCTTTAAATTATGATGGTATTTTTAAAACCACCAATGGGGGAGACAATTGGTTTATAAGTTTTATTTCTACAAATCAGGATTTATTTACCGATATTAATTATTTACAAAACGGTACAATTTTTGCCGCAAAAAAAAAGGGTGGAGTATATAAATCGACAAACGAAGGAGATAATTGGAATAATTATTTCATAAATATCAGTTCGGATTTATGGGGAATAAAAATTATTGATGCAAATAATTTATTTATAAGCGGAGAAGACGGTGCGCTTGCTAAATCTACAAATGGAGGTTTTAACTGGATAAATAAAAACAATAAAAGAAACGAACGTATTATAGGACCGGTTTTTGCAAATTCTAATACCGGTTTTATTTGCGATTCTAATCACTACATATATAAATCAACTGACGCAGGTGATAATTGGTATCAAATAGGAGGAATCTTTCCCCATGATATATATAATATTTATTGTAAAGATGATAATAATCTTTGGGTAGTAGGAAATTTTGGTATGATAATGAGTTCAACAAATTTGGGAAATATGTGGGAAAATAAATCTTTTGACAGTACAAGTTTGGTATATGGAATTACAAAAAATAATAATAATATATTTATTAATGCCTTAACTATAGATAATTCGAATAGGTTATTCAAATCTGCAAACATGGGTAATAACTGGGTTAACATTCCAATTGATTCCCTGGATAGCTTTTTTTGTCTTTTTTTCCTTAATTCACAAACAGGGTGGATATTTCCCCAATTTAGGCATCGATTTTTTAAAACAATTGACGGAGGAAATAGCTGGACAAAGTATTATTGCTCTATTGATAATGACCTGGTGATTTTTGATTTTGTATTTATAAATGAAAATACTGGTTTTGCTCCAACCGCATCATATATAGATGGAATATTGAAAACCACTAATTCTGGTATTAATTGGTTTTCTGATTTTACTTTATCAGGAAATAGTGGATATTCAACTAAAATAGCATTTATAAATGAAAATACCGGATGGGTAGTTGGTTCTCAAGGATTAANNATTATCCAAATCCGTTTAATCCCTCAACAAACATTCGATACGAATTGCCGAAGAATAGTTTTGTGAAACTTGTTATCTTTGATATGCTTGGTCGTGTAGTTGAAACACCAGTAAACGAAAAGCAATCCGCGGGAACATATGAAATAACTTGGGATGCCTCGTCATATCCAAGTGGAGTTTATTTTT
>PNBM01000372.1 GCA_003135995.1 Ignavibacteriota bacterium
TGTATTGGTTCAGCGGAAAATGGACACAAGGGTTGATTTAGTATTGTATAATTATACAGCATTTCTATAAAATAATCTATTCATTTTTGCCATCGCTAATTTATTTCTTCTTTCATCCAAACGCTTCTCGACTTTGTTTTTAACATAATCATCCGGAGTTAAATAATACAGGGAACTATGTAATCTTTTAGTGTTATAAAATTCAATAAACTCAGCAACCTGCCTTCTTGCATCTTCAAGGTTTATCAGGGATTTTTGCTGCAAGCATTCCTGATG
The DNA here is from genome assembly GCA_003135995.1 of Ignavibacteriota bacterium. GTDB lineage: Bacteria > Bacteroidota > Ignavibacteria > Tepidaquicellales > Tepidaquicellaceae > FEN-1257. The sequence continues at coordinate 277 of PNBM01000372.1, forward strand.
CACGGTACGATGAAAGCGTTCTATCTTTCCGTTACTCTGAGGATATCTTACCGATGTTCTTACGTGTTTTAATTCCATATTTTTCATATAACTTGTAAAATCTTTTGATATAAACTGCGAGCCGTTATCGCTTATCAGTCTTGGCTTTACGTCAGGGTATTTTTCTATGGCTCTTTGAACAACTATTTCTACGTCTGATTCCTGCATATGCGTTCTTAGCTCGTGATGAACTATGTATCTGGTATATCCATCTATTATTGCTATCAGGAATAAAAATGTTCCTTTAAAGTTAACATATTTTATATCTATGTGCCAATGCTCGTTGAACTTCTCCGGCTGTATAAATCCTTGTCCCTTTAAACTTGAACTTACCATATTCCAGCGGTTTAATAATCCTGCTTTTTTAAGTACTCTATACACAGATGATGGACTAACGGCTACCACATTTTCATCAAGCATCATGTAAGTTAATCTTCTATAGCCTTCCATTTGATGACTAAGAGCATATTGCACAATAGCATATTTTTCCCATTCAAGTATCCAATGACTTTTTGGAACCTGTCCGTTATGTGATACGAAAAAAGAATCCCTGCTAAGCCAGTCGTAATACTTACTGCGGGCTATTCCAAGCCATCTAAGCAGGGTTTTACTGCTGATGCCTGTTCTATTTTGTTTTTCTGTAATGTATTCCACGATTTCTTCCTTATGGTCCGGTTCGGTCCATTTATGGTTTATATCAGTCCATCGATATTTTTTTTTATCATAATGTTCTCCTGAACGAGTTCTGCTATTATCTCATCCTTCAGTTTGAGTTTCTGTTCCAGCTTCTGTTGCTTCTCATCCTGCCTTGCAATATTAGGTTTCTGTTTTGATGAAAATGCTTCTTCTGCCTGTTCGAAGAGTTTCTTTTTCCAGTTGTATATATCGTTTGCGTGTACCTGGTATTTTTCGGCAAGCTGGCTGATTGGAACCTGATTTTCAAGTAACTCTCTCAGGATTATTACTTTTTGTTGCGGTGATAAATGTTTTCTTTTTGACATTGGATTTCTCCTTTTGTTTCTACAAAATTACGAAATTCCTTTGTCCATTTCCATCTGAAGCATTACAATTTCTTAATTAAATCTCATATATGCAAGTTTTGTGTCAATATGAGAAAATAAGTCAGGATATTCCAATTAAGATTAAAAACTCTAGAGCATTTGACACTGATTTTTATGATTGTTATGATTTCATATGAATTTTATTTAGTACTGAGTGCTAAGATATAAAGAACTTTCGATAATGATTTTTATGATAGATATGATTGTGTATGATTTTTTAGATAAGAGCGTAACGTAATATTTACTATTGAGTGTTAATCTTCTATTCTTAATTCTTAATTCTTAATTCTTAATTCTTAATTCTTAATTCTTAATTGAATTAGAAGCTCTCGTCCTTCCATCTGTAGAATCTCCATTTGTCATTTGTGGTCGGGCGGATTACAGTGAAATCAGCGAATCCGTTCAGGCGAACTATGTCACTCGGATTGAATGTTATGATTAGATTGAAGCTTCTTTTAATACTTTGTGATAATGTATCTCCGAGTTGTACCACTATATTATTCCAGATGATTTCAAGTGTTTGCGCATTTTGAAAAAGTCCGCTTGTAGTTTTCATTTCGGTGGGTTTATCCCATGATACATCATAACTGTGCTCATAATCACGATAAGTAAAAATAAAATCGCTTGTTAATAAATCACTGTAAACGGAAGTATCTTTAAATGTGTAAGCAAATTTAAAATTCTGAAATAATCCGTCTATAGTTTTCTGGTCTGTAATAATTTGTCCTGAAGTGGAGTTATCGATTTTGGGAGCGAAAATATTTTCGCAGGATGAAATTACAAAAATCAGTGAACAAAATACAATTTTCAATATGAAATCTTTTTTATGCACTGCGAAATTGTTAGTTGCTGAAGTTTGCTTTAAGTACGCTCCATGTTGTATCTGTACTCGTTGATTTGAAATCAATCCAGTTATGAATTGACCAGAGGCTCCTCGAATCCATTGACATAATGAATCTTAATTTTCCCTTTATTGTTTTCGAAACCGCAGTTTTCTGATGGTCTACCTGAAGTAAATAATCGGAATCAAAAACCGCCGTATCGGATGCGGATATCGGAGGGGTTGATGTGGAATAAAACAAAATTGAAGTCGCTTCCGGAAGCATCAATGCCAGCATATTCCTGAAATAAGCATTTTCATTTGTCAGAGTCCAGTTCCTGAAAACTGGGTATTGACTCTGTGAGGCAACATCTGCAATATAAGAAAAACGTCTCGTGGAATAATTCGAATCGACAAAACACAAAACATAATTGTTCGCATTTTTTTCGGAAATAGCAGATTGCAGATTCGTAAGAACTATATCAGGAGATGTTGGCGGCTGAAAATTCGAACGTGACTCCGTAGGTGTTTCGGAATCTCTTGTCGAAAAGAGTCCGCAGCCCTCGAATACAAGAAAAATTATTATTAATATTTTAATACTTTTCCGCAAAAATAATTAACCTCTTTGATAAATCTTTATCATAATAATTTCCATAATAATCTCCAAAAAACTCTATTATATCAAAACCAAGATAAATTAAATAACTACAAATTTCAATCCTTGAATACAATTTTAAAATTTCGGAAAACTTCTCTTTTCCAATATAAATATCCTTTATTATAAAATTATTTTCAATGCGTCTTTTTTGTACTATTTCCATTCCATCAATTTTATCCTTTGATTCCACAACTATATTATCTTTTATATAATTGTCATTTAAAAAATCGAAAATAAAATAGCCGTTATCTTTTAAAGATTTTTTCGCGTTTGTGAATATTTTAAAATTTTCTTCGTCTTCGCTGAAATATCCAAAACTCGAAAATATATTTATCGCAATATCGAAAGAATTTTCGAAATTGAAATTTCTCATATCCTTTATGAGAAATTTTGCCTGTAATTTTTTTTCGGGTGATTTTTTTAAATTTATTTTTGCCTCTGAAATTAAATATTCGGAAAGGTCAAAACCCGTGACATCAAATCCGCGTTTTGCAAGCTCCAGTGTATGCCTCCCCGCTCCGCAGCAAATATCAAGAACCTTCGAGCCTTTTCTCAAATCTAATGTTCTCTGTATGAGGTTTATTAAATTCTGAGCTTCAGCAACGTCGCGATGTTTGTAAAGCTTTAAATAATATTTGCTCGAGAACCATTTTTTATACCATTCTGAATTCATAATGTAATTATAATATGATTAAATCTTTTATTGAGCCTTATCGTTCCATTTAAGAGTGCCTTCCCAATCGGGATTGGAAATGAGGAACAAATCTGGTTACAACGCTCCAGCGTTGTAACCAATATAATCTTCAAACATCCACTCTTCCCTCAATCGCCTTTGCAAGCGTTACTTCGTCCGCAAATTCAAGATCAGAGCCTATAGGAATACCTCTTGCGATTCTAGTTATTTTAATATCAAGAGTTTTTAATAATTTATTTAAATATAATATAGTCGTTTCACCTTCAACCGTCGGATTCAAAGCAAGTATTAATTCTTTAACACTTTCATTTTTTGTGTCATCGAGCCTGTATAACAACTCTTTGATTTTAATATCGTTCGGTCCGATTCCATCAAGCGGAGATATTCTACCGTGCAAAACGTGATATAAGCCTCTGTACTCATTCGTCTTCTCGATTGCGAAAACATCTTTAGGGTCTTCTACAACACAAATTACATCCCTGTTTCTTTTTGATGAAGAACAAATTCTACAAACATCATCCTCGGTTATGTTACAGCAAATTGAACAGAATTTTATCTTATCCTTGACATCGACAAGCGATTTAGAAAGTTTTTCTACCTCTTCACGCGGTTGTCTAATAATGTGCATTGCAAGACGCTGAGCTGTTTTTCTGCCTATTTGCGGAAGTTTGGATAATTCATCTACAAGAGATTCAAGAGAATCTGAAATATTTACCATAATTTATTTGACCTGAAACAAAATTAAAAATTAGAGAATAATTATTTTAATTTATTTATAAAGATTTTAACCTCTCCCCTAACCCTCTCTTATCAGGAGAGGAAAAAAGGAGCATAAAATTTCGCATACGAAAATATATATTAAAACCCGGGGAGATTTAATCCGGGTATATTAGGAATCATACCTGATGTTGCTTTTGACATTTCTTCATTTGCCATTTTCTGAGAACTGTCAATAGCTTTATTGATTGCCGCAATAAGTAAATCCTCAAGCATTTCTGTATCACCGGAAGACAGCACTTCTTTTTCAATTTCGATTTTTTGCAATTGCAATTTTCCATTGATAGTAACTTTTACCATTCCGCCCCCGGATTCTTCAACTATCAGTTTGCTGTCAAGTTCATTCTGAATCTGTTCCATTTTCTCCTGCATTTTTTTCACCTGTTTGAGCATTCCCTGCATTTGATTTGGTTTCATTTAATTATTTCTCCTATGTTTTTATAAATTAATTTTTTATTTGATGTTTAATAATTCTGTCCATTTATTGAATAACTTTGTCGTAGCTATAACATCGCCCATGCAATAATCAGCCAGAATTTTATACTGCTTGCTTTCGTAAATCTCTTTCACCTTATCTCCCTGCACACCGTTCACCTTCGGACTTTCAATCCCGAGTTGCTTGCAATAAAAGTCGAGTGAGAATTTTCTTCTTGCACCGGTCGGCGAATGCCTGTTGAATGTAAGTTCTTTCATAAGGTCAATGTGATAATCCTTGAATGTAAAATCAGAACCACGCATTAAATTTTCAGATGGTTTAATTCCAAGTATAAAAGAACGTAGCATGATAAACGGACAATCAAATTCACGCCCGTTAAACGTGACATATAAATTATACCCTTTATCCTTTACCGTTTTCCAAAAAGTTTCTATGATTCCGGTTTCATTTTTGCAAATATAATTAATGTTTTCTTTTTCGGAATCAATTTTAATATCTTCTTCGGAATTTATTAAAACGCACCCCTTTTCGTTAACGACATCAAGCATGCCGATTGCGACTATCTGCGAGGTAAACGGATTGAAAACAAGGTTTTCTATCACTGTCTGTTTTTCTTCATCTGTTTTAGCGTATTTGGTCAGATATTTTTGAGTATCTTCGTCGTAATTTTCAAAATTAAAAGCCACTACTTCTAAATCGAAAGCTAATATTTTTTTATTTGTTAAATCTATCATAGTTTAAAACAACTAAATTTCAAATAAATTCTTGGAATTAATTTTTAAATTCTCAGGGCAATAAAAAGGCTCACCAAATTCTGTCCCGATTTTAAAACCGTGATAACGCGCTTTCGATTCAATATCATAATAAAATAATTTACTGCTGATATAGGTCTCGGGCTCGCTTTTTTTGTTAACGCTGTAGAATTGCGAATCGTAACATTTGATTGCTTTCATTTTCTTTTCAAAAGTATCACTTATATCAACGATGAAACTGACCGGTATTTCAAAAGCATGCCTGTAATAATATATTTTCTTTGGTCTGTATGCTTCTGTTTTAGGAATTACGATTTTCTTCAGCCCTGAATAATATACTGATTCGCGGATAATATTGCTCGCATTAATATGGTCAGGATGCCTGTCGTCGGGATATGGAGCAAATACAATTTCAGGTTTATAAATCCGTAATATTTTTATAATTTTTAACCTGTTCGCATAAGTATTCTGAATATCACCGTCTTTTAATTTTAAATTTTCACGACACGAAATACCCATTGTTTTATTTGCATTTTCGGTCTCTTTTTTCCTTATCTGAAGATTCCCGCGCGTACTTAATTCCCCCTGGGTTAAATCACAAATCCCGGCATTTTTCCCGTCATCAACGAGTTTAATCAAAGTACCGCCGCATGTTAATTCTATATCATCAGGGTGACTTCCGAAAAATAAAGCATGTAATTTTTTATTTTTCAAATTGTTAATTATTATTTTTTTTGTTCATAACTCTAAATTATCTCGTTCCCAAACTCTCCTGAACTCGTTTCAGGATTGGGAACGTAAAAGGAATATTAAATATACTAAACTTTTTTCTCACTGAAAATGGTCGTCCCACCAATCTCGTTCCCAAAGTCCTCTTTGGGAACGTAAAAGGAATATTAAATATACTAAACTTTTTTCTCACTGAAAATGGTTCACCAACCAACCTCGTTCCCAAACTCCTGTTTGGGAACGTTAAGGGAATATTAAATATACTAAACTTTTTTCTCACTGAAAATGGTTTAAAATTGTGTTATTTTTATAGATTATGAAAAAACAAGACTGCATTTTTTGCAAAATCGTCAGCGGAGAAATTCCGTCTTATAAAATATATGAAGACGATGAATTCATTGCCATACTTGATATTTTCCCCAATACGAGAGGGATGACGCTTGTAATTCCAAAAGAACATTATGATTCCTATGCTTTCGATATGCCTGATGATGCATATTCCCGATTTCTATTGGCAGCGAAAAAACTCGGGAAACATCTCGATAAAAAATTAAATGTTCAAAGGACTGCCCTCGTTATGGAAGGTATGGGTGTGAATCACGTTCATATTAAACTTTATCCTATGCACGGGCTCGGAGCAGACTTTGAGCCGATGATTCCCGAAGGGAAAAGGTATTTCGAAAAATATCAGGGATATATAACAACACTGCTTGGTCCAAAAGCCAGTGACGATGAACTGAAATCCGTGAAAGAGCTATTATCAAAACTTTGACACTGATTTTTATGATTTATATGATTTCCGCAGAATTTTATTAATGTTTAGAACAGAGTTATTTGTTTATAAAATAATATCCAATTTTATGAATGAAGAAAATTATAAACATTCTGAATTGACTGAAAAAATTATTCACGAAGCTTTTTATGTCTATAATACATTAGGGTATGGTTTTCTTGAAAAAGTATACGAGAACGCGCTTTACAAAAGATTAAGAGAAGATGGATTAAAAACAGAAATTCAGTATCCTATTAGTGTTTACTTCGAAGATGAGATAATTGCAGAATATTCCGCTGATTTGATTGTTGATGATAAAGTTATAATTGAGTTGAAAGCGATAAAAGAATTGGCTGAAATTCATGAAGCACAATTAATTAATTATTTAAAAGCAACAAAAATTGAGGTTGGGTTATTAATTAACTTTGGACCAATAATACAAATTAAAAGAAAAATTTTTACAAAACAAAAAGACAGTGTTAATCAAAATTAATCTGTGAAAATCTGCGGCAAAAATTATGAAGTATGACCACATAAAAATCGAGAAGAAATGGCAAGAGTATTGGGATGAAAACAAAATCTTCAAAACACCTGATATAATAGATAAATCCAAACCAAAATATTACGTTCTGGATATGCTCCCCTATCCAAGCGGTGAAGGCTTGCACGTCGGACACCCCGAAGGATATATTGCGACGGATATAATTTCACGTTATAAAAGAATGAAAGGCTTTAACGTATTGCATCCTATGGGATGGGACGCTTTCGGTCTTCCTGCAGAGCAATACGCAATTAAAGTCGGAATTAATCCAAGAATCGGTGTGAACGAATGCGTTAAAAGATTTAAAGGTCAGTTAAAATCTCTTGGCTTTTCTTACGATTGGGACAGGGAAATAAATACGACCGATGAAAAATATTACAAGTGGACACAATGGATGTTTTTGAAATTATTTAATTCTTATTTCGATGAAGAAGAAAATAAAGCAAAACCGATTGATGATTTAAAAATTCCGGAAGGATTAACAGATAAAGAAGAATATGATTACATTAATTCTCAACGGCTTGCATACATCGCCGATACACCCGTAAACTGGAGCCCGGAGCTTGGTACCGTTCTCGCAAATGAAGAAGTTCAGGAACAACTCGACAAAGGCTATACCGTTATAAGGAAACCTATGAAACAATGGATGCTGAGAATTACAAAATATTCCGAACGTCTTTTAAAAGACCTTGAAACTGTTGACTGGCCGCTTAATGTTAAAAAACTTCAGATAAACTGGATTGGAAAGAGTGAAGGTGCGCTCGTTAAATTCAAAGTGAAGAGTGATAAATTTTTAGGCGAAAAAGAAATTGAAGTATTTACAACCAGACCTGATACTTTATTCGGTGCGACTTATATGGTATTAGCGCCCGAACATAAATTGGTTAATGAAATCACTACAGATAAATATAAAGATAAAGTTCAAAAATATATCGAAGATGCTACAAAGAAATCCGAACTCGAAAGGATTGAACTTGTAAAAGATAAAACGGGTGAATTCACGGGAGCTTATGCAATCAATCCTGTAAACCAAAAAGAAATTCCTGTTTTAATTTCTGATTATGTTCTCACAAGTTACGGCACTGGCGCAATAATGAGCGTTCCCGGTCACGACCAGCGTGATATGGAATTCGCATTAAAATTTAAACTCGATATAGTACCTGTTGTTGTTCCCGAAAGACTTAAAGATTATGCATTTAAAAAAATTAAATCCGACAAAGGTCCTGAAATTATTCTTTCGGGCAGAGGATTACAAAATATAAATACAGAACACGGAAAAGAATTAAACGATTATCTCGATAATATAATTAACGGAAAAGAATGCTTCAGTGATTATGGCTACAGTATCAATTCAGGTTTCCTGAATGGTATGCCGACTAATGAAGCAAAAGAAAAAATGATGCTCTGGCTTGAAGAAAATAATTTAGGCAAGAGAAATATTAATTTTAAATTAAGAGATTGGTTATTCTCACGTCAGCGTTATTGGGGTGAGCCTTTCCCGATATTATATCTGGAAGATGGAACGGTTAAAGCTCTCGATGAAAGCGAACTTCCTTTAACTTTACCAAAAGTAGATTCATATAAACCTGCTGGGACGGGCGAATCGCCTCTCGCAACAATTACGGATTGGGTTAACACCGTCGATAAACAAACAGGTATGAAAGCAAAACGTGAAACGAATACGATGCCGCAGTGGGCAGGCTCCTGCTGGTATTACTTAAGATATATAGACCCTTTTAATGATGAAATATTTTGCGATAAAGAAAAAGATGAATACTGGATGCCTGTGGATATGTATGTCGGCGGTGCAGAGCATGCGGTTTTGCATTTACTTTATGCACGATTCTGGCAAAAAGTTTTATTTGATTTAGGTTATGTTTCTTCAAACGAACCATTCCAGAAATTATTTAACCAGGGAATGATTCTCGGTGAAGACGGCGTGAAGATGAGCAAGTCGAGAGGAAATGTTATTAACCCCGATTATATAATAACAGAGTTCGGCGCTGATTCGATGAGGCTGTTTGAAATGTTTATGGGANNGTGATAAATGATATGACGGGTGAAATAAAAGAAACGATTACAAATAATCCTCCGACCGAAGCAGAAAATAAATTGCTTCATAAAACAATAAAGAAAATTACGAACGACATCGAAGACGGTGATATGAAGTTCAATACTTCGATTGCACAAATGATGATTTTTATAAATGAACTTTATAAAATAGAAAAAGTCAGCAAAGAAGTAATTGAAAAATTCCTGATTCTTTTATCTCCGTTCACTCCTCACATTTGCGAAGAACTCTGGGAACTGCTCGGGAACAAAGGCTCAATTCAAAATCAGCCGTGGCTTGAGTATGATGAAGCTCTGGCAAAATCGGATATGGTAACGATTGCCCTTTCCGTAAACGGAAAAGTGCGTTCTAAAAAAGAAGTTGATTTCGACACGAACGATAAAGACCTCGAACAAATCGCCCTCGACGATGAAAGCATCAAACGCCACATCCTCGGAAAAGACATCGTAAAAATAATCGTAGTAAAAAACAGAATGGTAAACGTGGTTGTGAAATAAAATAAATTTGAAAAATATTTTTTCCAATAAATTAATTAGAAAGTTTATCTAATTTCGACATCAATGCAATTCGCGCTGATTCTAAATTTGCTTTCTTTTTTTCGGTATCTTTTTTATTCGCCAATTTAAATGTCTTAATAAAGTCTTTCAGTAAGCCGTACGTTTCTTCATCTTTATGCTTTATGTCAGCCAATAATTCATCTGATGTTTTTAATTCAATCATTTCAATATCCAGTTTTTCTGCCGTTTTTTTTATTGCAGAATATAACAATCCCCTGACAGTTGATTTCGATATTTTCATAATATTTTTAAAATTTAATAAATATCCCGGCGGAGTATGAACAAAGAAAAATCACTAAATTAAAATCATCCGCCGGGCTGAGTGAGGGATTACTTTAATTAAATTCCGGATAAATTTAATTCACCATTTATTAAACAACATATACAAATATACATACAGGCTGTTACGTTAATGTTATCGCTGAATTAAGTAATTATTAAGAGATGTAAGTGAAAAAATAACAAATAATATAATTTTTATTTTTCAGCAACTTCTTTTATCGGTCTTCCAATACATCCTGAAGGAAAGCTGATGCCCAATATCGCTGAAATGGTTGGGGCAACATCGGTCATATTNNGCCGTAGAAGATTAAAGGAACATGCGTGTCATAATAATACGGACTGCCGTGCTCCGCGCCTGTTGTGCGGTCTTCTATCCAGTACGGTTGAAAATTTACGAATACCTCACCACATCTGTTTTCTAAGAATCCGTTTTTAAAAAATCTGAAATAATAATCAAATGAAAAATCTCATTCCAGTTCAGAGGATGTATAAACATTTTTAACACCCTCGATATTATTCTTTATATATACGGAAACATTTTTCGCAACTTCATTTAAATCTTTTTCGCTATCATTTATTAATTTACGGTCAAGGTAAACCTGCTGATTAATAAAATATAAAGCGAGTTTTTTTATATTATAAGTTCTGTATAAATAATTATTGACAGAATCTAAAACTACGTTATGAAAAAATGTACCGGAATTATAATTTAAACTTTTAAGATATTCGGGATTGCCGCAAATACCATGGTCGGCAGTCAGAAAAATCAAAACATTCTGCATTCCGATATTATTATCTATGTAAGCGAGCAAATCGGCAATATCGTAATCGAGCCTTAAATATGTATCTTCCACTTCAATTGAATTGGGTCCGAATTTATGACCGACATAATCTGTTGAAGAAAAACTAATGCAAAGAAAATCCGGAGTTTCATTCTTGCCGAGATTTTCATTTTTAATCGTCTCGATTGCGAAATCTTTTGTAAATGTATTTCCGAAAGGAGTATCTCTGAATAGATGAACATTTTTGTATTTCAATTCGGGAAGATTATGAGGAAAAACCGGATTTGTTTCTCCGTGAAATGTATCTTCAAATTTATTGTTGTCTTCAAGGCTTTCAGTGTATTGTTCGATTGGAAGAAGAGTATTCCACGGTTCACTTAAATATGTATCAGGCAAATTTTGTTCATCAAATTTTTCAACCCAGCCGGGAAGGTTCTGCATATAATACGTACTCGTTATCCATTTTTTACTTTCTTCATCATACCAGTATGCAGCCGTNNATATTGCTCCCCTGTCTTTTAAAGCTATCCCGATAACTTTGGATTTGAGATTATTCGATTTTCTCAACTCATCTGTAACTGTTGAAGTGATTAAATATTTAGGTGACATTTTCCCTTCGTTAGAAAAACTGCCGACTGTACTATAAGAAGTATCATCAGAGCAGTAATGAAGTTGAGTTGAATTTTTTTCCAGCCAATCGTTTCCCACTATTCCATTTATAGCCGGGACGGACCCCGTATAAATGCAGGAATGACCCGGAGCAGTATATGTAGGGAAATGTATAAAATTTGCATTTTTACAAAAATATCCGTTTGAAATTAATCTTTTGAAACCATCGGGAGAATATTTATTCCAGTATCGCGGGATGAAATCGTAAGACATCTGGTCAACAACTATGCCAATTACAAGTTTTGGAAATTCTTTTTTGGGGGTTACTATCTTAATAATAGTATAAGATATTATCAGGATTACTATTATAAAAATAGTTGTATATAAAAATCTGTTTTTTTTCATATACCGTGCATTTTAGACATCAGATAAAACTTAATTTATATTTAAAATATATTCAAGTTTAATAATTTAAACTTATTTTACAAATTTTATAAAAATTTACAAGTTAAATTATTCTTCCATTCTATTCCTGTGTTTAATTATTTTCGACTCAATTAGAAAAATCACTTCTTCTGCTATATTGGTTGAGTGGTCTGCAAGCCTCTCCAGATGCCTGAGAAGTGATATTGCGTGTGAGCAGGGTCTTATCATATTTGTATCTTTCTTCATCACTTCTATCAGTTGTAAAAATATTTTTCTTTCATACTCATCTATTAAATCATCATATTTTATCACGTCAAATGCCAGCGCATTATCATTGTTAACAAAGCTGTCAATAGTTTTCTTAACCATAATTTTAATTTTAGACGCCATTTCGTCTACTTTTAATTTTTTCAGCATATCGAGATGGTCTTTAAGCGGTTCTACCCTTTCTGCAATATTTACAGCAATGTCACCTATCCTTTCGAGGTCATTGTTAATTTTAAGTGCAGACATTATCAATCTTAAATCAACAGCAACCGGTTGCGTAAGAGCAAATATCTTCTGGCAATGTTTATCAATAATAATATCGTATTTATCAACTTTTTCATCCCTTTCCATTACTATTTTTACAAGCGTCATATTTCCTTCAAATAAACTTCTCATTGCAAAATCAACCTGTTCTTCTACGAGGCTACCCATTTTTATTACCTGTGTTCTAAGCTGGTCTAACTCTTCCTCAAGATATCTATACATAATATTTTAATTTTATTTAAAAATATTTTATTTCTAAACTGCCATCATCATATATAATCAGATAAGACGATGGTANNCATCCGGAATTATAATAGGTGATGTTTTTTTCTTGAAATTTTTGTTCCGTCGCAAGATGAGTATGACCGCATATTACAACGTCAACTTTTTTTTGTTTTCCGTAGTCAGATGCTCTGACCGCAATTTTTCCGGCTAACTTCAACCATCCTTTACTTTTTGCTTTAACATATCTTGCAAATGTTTGTTTGTCTTTACCAAATTTTTGAATTTTATCATAAATGTAAGATGCAATTTTGCTGATAACAACATTTTCATTTAAAAACCTGTCAAACTGATGCCCGTGAATAGCTAAAAATTTTTTCCCGTTTATCCGCCAGATGTATTCTCTTAAAACATCAATACCTATTAGATGCGACATGATTTCAATTAATCCTTCATCATGATTGCCTTCTACCCAGATTACTTTTTTCTTTTGCTTCGGGTTTGAAAATTTTCTTACATCCGACAGAAGTCCCCAATGCTCTTTATTAAGTCGTGTGAAATTCAAATCATCAAAAATATCACCGAGCAATATTAATCTTTTAAAATTATAAATCTTAAGCATATCCCTTACAGCCTGTGGACGAGCGACTTCTGAGCCGAGATGTATATCGGATATAATAATTGTATTAACCGCTATTTTTTCATTTGTATTTGAATCTATCATATATTTAAAAGAGCAGAACTAAAAATATAATCTATTGATGTGAATGTTTTTTAATTTAACATTTAACATTTAACATTTAACATTTAACATTTAGAATTAAAAAGCCCCTTACTCGTAAAAGGGGCTTCAATGAAAGGAAGAAAGTCTGCTCGTTGCCTTATTAATTAAAAATCAAGTATCGTATTAAAATAAAGTCTGTTTATACTGCTTGTTGTAGTGCCGTCATATTTAACGACATAATTTTGGCTATAGCCGGTCATTTGATAACTCAAACCCAATGTTAAAATATTAGCAGGTTTAAACATTAAACCGATTAACATAAATGTCTGTTTCCCGTTATTTTGAAAATATGAAGGATCGGTTACGGCTGAAGTACCTGCTGTAGTATTCGGATTAAACATATCATATCTGAAAATAAGAGATAATTTATCACCTAAAGATTCGACCGGAGGAACGAATTCTAACCAACCGGATAAACCACCGGCATTGACTGTTGAATCTATAACTCCACCTGCTACTGATTCCGGAACGGTATTCGATTGCAAACTGTATTCACCACCTACTTTTACTGAACCGGCTTTTTCGAAATTATATTTGAAATTAATCATTCCGCCAAACCTGTTACTCGCAATATGCTGTCCGAACGTAGATGAATAGGCAGAACCGTTTACTGTTCCAAATTCACCGTTACTTTGTTTCCCAATGTACGCAAAACCGCCTAACGTTAAATCAACAATTCCATCCATTCTTGTCTTTTTCGCTTTCTTCATCGCATCCATTTTCTTTGAAATCTGACCGGCAAGAGGATATATGAAACCTGTGACCATGATATCTTTAAACCTGTTATCAGCACCTTCGTATCTGAATCCGTTACCATTTAAAATACTTACATACAGGTCGGCATATTTTTGAGGAAAAGAAAACTTGGTGGTCATTCCCAAATCGGCACTCGAGAAATATGAATTTGTTGAAGAACTTACTGAGTATGGTTTTCCTGTAACAGAGTTTTTTGATAATGTAGTATTAGTTGTCCATGCAAAATCCGTGAATGTTTTTGCAATGCCTCTATAACCATAATATTTTTCAATACCTTCAATCCATTTATTTGGAATAAGACCGAAACTGAAGGAAAGGCTCATTCCGTTATCCGAATTTACCGGCATATATTCAAAATTTGCATATTTCATTTGTGTGAAATATTGTGTTTTTCCGGAACCATCTGTTGCAGAATAAACATCAGGTGTTAATCTTGCTGTTATTTGCGGAGTCAATGAAGCTTTAATATTTATATAAGCTCTATCGAGATAAAAAGTATTTCTGCTTGTTTCAAACTGATTTGCTTTCGGATTCGCACCAAAAGGCGCACCTGAATTTAAGGAAGTTGAATCTAATGTTTTAATGAAATCGGCATTATCTAAATTATATTGCCATCCGGTAAATACAACGCCGCCTACTTTTATTTCCTGTTTGAAATCCGGTTTGTCCTGAGCATTTATGGAGATACCGAATGCTGCAATCAAAATCATCGTGAATAGAATTTTTTTCATTTGTTTAATTTTTAGTTTTTTAATAATTATTAAAGTTTTGAAATTTTATCTAACGCTTTTTTACTTACTTCTGCCGGTAAAGGAGCATAACCTAATTCTTTAGTATATTTTTGACCATCGGTCAGTGCCCATTGTAAAAATGACTTAATCATTTTTCCTTTTGCTTCGTCTTTATTTTTTTCTAAAATGAGTAAATATGTATAACTTGATATCGGGTAAGCACCGCTGCCATTTGCATTTATAATTGATGAAGTCAGTTCTTCAGACATTTTCGGAAGCATGACATCACCTGCTTTTGTAACCGATTCAAGTGAAGGAGTTACGAATTCACCAACTGCATTTTTTATGTTTGCATATTTTAAATTATTTTGTAAAGCGTATATTAACTCTACATAACCGATTGAATATTCGAGTTGTTTTACTACACCGGTTACGCCTTCATTTCCTTTGCCACCCTGACCTACGGGAAATTTTACTGTTTTTCCGGCACCAACATCTTTTTTCCAGTCTTCACTCACGGCTGCAAGAAAATTGGTATAAATATAAGTTGTTCCACTTCCGTCTGTTCTGAATACAACTGCTATTTCTTTATCCGGTAATTTAACTCCGGGGTTATCCTTCGCGATAGCCGGGTCATTCCACTTTGTAATCTTTCCGAGATAAATATTTGCTACTGCATCTCCTGAGAGATTCAATGGCTTATCTATTCCGGGTAAATTATATGTTAAAACCACCGCACCAAGAACTGTTGGAATGTGATAAACTTTTGTATTATTTTTATCCTGTGCATTTTTTAATTCTTCATCGCTCAAAGGAGCATCGGATGCACCAAAATCAACTGTCCCCTCGGTTAACTGTTTTATTCCACCACCACTCCCGATTGACTGGTAATTAATTTTTGCGTCTTTATTGATTTTTCCGTATTCATCAAACCATTTTGAGTATATTGGAAACGGAAATGTTGCACCGGCACCGTTTAACTGCGTGATTCCACCTTTTTCGTTGTTTTTTCCGCAGGATACGAGTAGAAAACAAAGTGCCAAACAAGCAATAATTTTTCTCATAATTTTAATTTTTAAATTTATAAATTCATTTACAAATTTTCAAAAAATGGATTTCTTAATTGATAACGAATTGTAAAGAAATTGTAAAGTTAATCCGAATGGACTATATATTTTCAATCAAGTTATCCTTTTAACTTGAAATACTTATTAATCTTTGCAAAATTTGCATATTATTGGTAATATTAATTTATTCCGAATATTTAAATTTAAATATGATACACGATAAACATTTCACACTATTGGAAGCTCAGGAGCAATTGATTGTTATCAAACCTTATTTAAGAAAGATTATAGAATTAAAAGAATTTCTGGATGATATTGGATTTGATGTATATAATCATGAATATTTTGGCGGGCGCGGTCCGAACGGCACCGGAGCATTTCCAAAAGAAATGGATGAGCTCGTGTCATATGTAAAAAAAATTGCGGATAAAGGAATTTTGATAAAAGATTTAAATTCAGGATTAATAGATTTTCCTTTCGTCAGAGAATCGGGTGAGGAAGTTTGTTTGTGTTATATTTACGGAGAAGAAAAAATACTTTTCTGGCACAGCATACCTGATGGTTTTAAGGGCAGAAGAAGCATCGAAGAGCTTTAATAAAATAATATTAAACTAAATGAATATTTTTAACCGTTTAATGGTGGGAACCATTGAATTACTTCCCAAAAAACTCGTCCGGGTTTTTGCAAATAAATATATCGCAGGCGATAAAATCGAAGAAGCCATTCAAAAGGTTCGCGAGCTTAATGATAAAAAAATGGTTTGTACAATGGACGTCCTCGGAGAAAGCATTAAGAATAAAGATGAGGCAATCCTGTCTAAAAATGAATCCATAGAAGTTCTCGAAAGCATAAATAAAACAGGAATAAAATCCAACCTTTCTGTTAAACTCACTATGATTGGTCTTACCATAGATTATGAATTATGTAAAAGCCTTGTGAATGAAATATTGGAGTGCGCAAAAAGCTATAACAACTTCGTCAGGATAGATATGGAAGATTCGCCCGTGACGGATTTAACGATAAATATATATGAAGAAATGAGAAAAAAATTCGACAACGTCGGACTTGTATTCCAGTCTTATATGAGAAGAACGGAAAAAGATATTTTAAGACTTGTAAAAGAAAAATCCAATTTTAGATTGTGTAAAGGTATATATATTGAACCCGAATCAATTGCTTTTAAAAAACGAAATGAAGTAAGAGATAATTATTTAAAATTACTCAGAATAATTTTTGAAAATAAAACTTATGTCGGAATTGCAACGCACGATGATTTCCTGATTGAAAAAGCAAAAGAAATGATAACCGAATTTGGTTTGACTAAGAACGATTATGAATTCCAGATGCTTCTCGGTGTAAGAGAAAAAGCACGTGGTAAGATTGTTAGCGAAGGACATAAAATGAGAATCTATGTTCCGTTTGGTGAAAGATGGTACCAGTATTCAATCCGCCGGTTCAAAGAAAACCCAAATATGGCAGGACAGGTTATCAAAAGCATATTTACAAGTTGATAATATTATTAGTTAAATTGTATTGGGAATTAAATAAACGAGTAATAATATTTTATATCATTTCTTTTAAATTAATTTTTCCCTTTTAAGACAATTCTTTTTCTCCCCAATCAATATCCGCAATAATTAAAAATAAAACATTATAAATGATAGAGAAACCTGTTGAAATCCCAATAAACTTTATTATATAAACAATTGTTTTGTAATAAGTAACATTCATTATTTATCATTTATTAATACTTTAGTAACATAAAAAGATTAATATTAATTAAACTTTTTAATTTATTATCTGTCTACATTTTATAATATCGTTAGAAAGTTCGGGATAAGTCGAATTTTATTTTTTTAATTAATATATATTAATAATGACAAACGAAGGCTTCACAAAACTTGCTTTCAATTCTCTTGACCGGATAACAGATATTTTCCCTTCATTTGGGTCACGTGTATTTCAAAAAATATTCTTATTTGTTTTTGGTTCGGAAAAACTCTATAATTATCTGCTGCATAAGTATCAGAAGAAATTGTTGAAAACAAAAAATTTCAACAGGATATTAATTATTGCGGATGTGAATATCGGGGACTCCATAAACACACAAGCGGGTATTGAAGTAGCGAGGGGTTTCTTCCCTGGTTCAGAAATAGATTATATTTGCAGTAAAATCGGAGGTGAAGTTATTGAAGGTTCTCCTTTCGTTGATAATGTCTTTAAAATATATAGAAATAGTGGTCTGCCGTTAGAAGAAGATGTCGCGAAAATTATTGAAATTGTAAAGAATGGTGAATATTCTCTTATACTTAATATGTGTCCGTTCATTAATAAGAAAACTTTAAATTGTAATGCAAACGTAATCCAGCTTTATGTACCATTAGTGTCTTATATTTTATACTTAGGTAAAATAAATTCAGAGAATTTAAATCTTTCTTCAGTAGCATATACTTTCTTTTGGAATTTTCTTTCTCTGTTATTTAAATCAAGAATTTATGATTCGAACAATATTCAAAAATTTAATTTTGATTCGGGTTATGCCGGAAATAGGGTTTATTTATCAAATGAAGATGTAGAAGCTGCCGCAAATTTCTTAATGAAAAATAACATTTACCAAAAAGGACCTTTGATACTTTTTAATCTATCGGTAACGATAAAATTTTCTATGATTCCAATAGATATCCAGTTACAAACAATACAAGATGTCATTTCATCGGAAGATATTACTGCAGTATTAATTTTCAAAGGATATTCTGACATTAATATTGATACTTCGATTATAGATAGAATACCCGCAACATACACAGGAAAAATTATAACTATTCCAAATACTTTAACGATTAAAGAGTTTACCGCGCTGATTGATTTCTGTGATATGTTTGTATCAGGAGATACGGGAACAGTTCATATTGCTGCTTCAAGAAAAATAAATATTAACTCGAATAATCCGATGAGAAATAAAACTGCACTCGTATCGGTGTTCGGTGCTTCAGATTCGAGGATATATAATTATGATTCCAAAAGATATGGTCATTCTCCCGCTAATCAGGATGTTGTATCAAAAGTATTTGTTGGTGCCGCACCTTGCAGAAATTTTACCTGCATAAACCGAATAATTAAAACTTGTAAAGAAGTAAGATGTTTTCAGGGGCTCACTGCCGAAAACATATCTTCTTATATAATTTCATATTTTAATATCTTGAAAAAAACAGAATCTCTTCCGGAAAAAACAAAAGTATATAAACATGTTGCAGGCGGCAATAATTAATAACATATTATTTGTTTCAGGTGCTTACATTATGGGATTTTTCGCAGCAATCCCTATTGGACCATCTCAACTCGAAATAGCTAAACGTGCAATCAACGGATATGTATTTTCCGCATTGATGATAGCCGTTGGCACTACTACTTCGGATGCTATGTATGGGATAATTGCTTTCTATGGTATAGCGCCATTTCTGAAAGACCCACTCGTCATTGCGATTTTCCGTTTGGTTAATTCTGTCATATTAATAGTGCTCGGAATCTGGGCTATCTATGGTAGCAGCAGCAAAATAAAAAATATTAATCTATCTCAAACTTTACTCAAAAAAAAGAATATTTCTTTTGTTACGGGGTTTTCTATTGCACTTACAAATCCTATGATTATGGTTTGGTGGCTTATTGGATTACATTTTTTAATAAGTCTGGGGATAATCGGACAAAACAGTACCTACTATACAATAATATTTTTGATTGCTGGTGCTGTAGGAATTATGTCGTATCATTTATTTTTAACTTTAAGCGTTTACAAATCTAAAAAGTTTTTTTCCGATAAAGGTGTAAAAAAATTAATGGCAATTCTCGGTTGGGCATTACTTGCTTTAGCCGTTTATTTTATCTACCTCGCCTACGATACATTCGTAAATTTAAAATAAATTTTTATTTAATTAAATAATTTAAACTCTAGCTCTGTTTTCTGCTGCTACTGCTTCTGTTTTTTGTTTTTTAAGAAGTGTCATCCCCGAATGCTCTTGTCGGGGATCCCCATCTGGTTTGTTTGCTGATACTGTTTTTATTTGCGTCCTTTGCGTTTAAAGCTCCTCGCTCTTATCTGTTTTTTGTTTTTTGTTTTCTGTTTTCTGTTTTCTGTTTTTTGTTATTTGATAGTTTTCCCCGTCTCCATAAGCGCATTCATAGTCGTATAAACTTCCATCCATATTTTTGTTGTTTCCGGAAAAAGTTCCTGCATCATTTCTTTCATAGCAATTGCATACTGCCTGATTTCCCATTGAGCATGCTCTTCATCCCTTAATTCTATAAAATTCATAATCGCCTGGAAAGATGCAGTCCAGTATATTTCCGAATATTGATTCAGCGGTAATAAAATTCTTGCCTGCTCTTTTGCAATGCCGAGTTCAAGAAGCTGATTATACGAACTCAATAAAGTGTTCATTGTATTCTCAAATATTTCGTTCGCTTTGTTCTGGTCTCCAATGCTTCCTTCAGATGCCTGTTTATTGTTCAGAGATTGTTTTCGCCAGTTTTCAGGTGTATAAAAATCAGTCACAGGAACATACCTTCCGCTGATTTCATTCCATGCGTGGTCTTTTACGGATGAACTTGATGTCGTTTCAATACCAACTACGTGTTTATACCATTGTCTCATTACAAATTCCGGAGCTTTCAAATGAAACTGTACGACTATATGCCTGAAAGGCGAATAATGTTTATTCTCTGCAAGGAACTTGACAAGTATTCTGTCACCGTTTTCAAATTTTGTTTTTCTTTTTCCGAATGAAACCCTTGCGGAATTCACTACCGTAAGGTCATTTCCCAGTGTATCGATAACTTCTATAAAACCCTTATCCAAAACATTTTTAAGCATAATTATAATCAGATTTTTAAATTGATGAATAAATTAAAATTGAATAATAATATAATAAAATTATTAATAAGTTATTATTTTAAAATGAAGGAATTTTCTTTTCCCCCCTTCAAAGGGGGGTCAAGGTGAGAAACGTACTCAATTCAGATACAAAAAATTACATAATATTTTTATTTAAAATTTGATATATTGAATGTTAATTAAAAATTTCAATCAGTTAATTGTAATCATGGCAAAAAAAGAAGGTGCAAGAATAAACATCAAACTTGTGAGCACAGAAGGTCCGCATAAAGGTAAAGCTGTTTATGTTACTCAGAAAAACAGGAATAACACCAAAGAAAGACTCGAAATGAAAAAATNNCAACTCCTCCGGAGTTGGGAATTTTATGAATTTTAAAAATTTTAAAAATTTTATGAATCTTACAAATCCGCGTTCTTTGCGTCCCGACTTGTCGGGATTATGAATCTTAGAATTTTATGAATTTTACAAATTTTACAATTCTATCGACTTGAAATTTGCCACTCTTTTATATATTAAAAATTCCAAGGGCGAATATTTATTAATAGAGAGAGTAAATCATCCTAACAAAGGCTATCTCTCACCTCCCGGCGGAAAACTTAAAATCGAAAATGCGGAATCACCTGTTGCCTGCGCCGTCAGAGAAGCGTATGAAGAATGCAAAATTAAATCGTTTACGGTGGACTGGAAATTGATTGGTATTGTAACAGAAAAAAGTTATCCCGATATCGGCGATATAATGATTTTTTGCTTCGAATATATCAACAAAGTCGACTTGTTGCCTGAAAAATCTAACGAAGGAAAATTTTGCTTCTTAGCCCCCGTACAAATTGAAAAAGCGAACATTCCTGAATCCGATAAACTTTATATTTGGAAATTTGTTTTAGATAGTACAAGTTTGTTTAGCATACATATTGATTGTTCAGACGGGCAATATATTTGTACTGTTGAACAGGATTAAATAATTAAAAAAAAGTAATTTATGTCAGAAAACGAAGTATTGATAGAAAAAAGAAAAAATAATGTAACACTACCTGATACTCAAAACCAGATTGATATAAGACAAATCCCTATAGACAAAGTAGGAATAAAAGACCTTAGCTTTCCTATAATCGTTAAAGACAAAGAAAACGAAACTCAGCATACAATCGCAAAAGTTACAATGTCAGTGGATTTACCTGAACATTTCAAGGGAACACATATGAGCAGATTTGTTGAAATTCTGCAAAGTGATAAACGGGAAATGCACATAGATTCGATATACAATATACTCGAAGAAATGCAAAGGAAATTCCATTCAATAAAAGCACATATTGAACTTGAATTTCCTTATTTTAGACAAAAAAAAGCACCCGTCTCCGGAAAAAGTTCGCTTATGGATTATAAAGTGAAGTTTCATGCACTTATGAAGAACCATAAGAAAGACTTTATTATGACCGTGCATGTTCCTGTTACAACTTTATGCCCATGCTCAAAAAATATTTCTTCAAAAGGTGCGCATAATCAAAGAGGAGAAGTCACGGTTTCTCTGAGATTTCTGAATATGGTCTGGATTGAAGATATTATTAATATCATTGAAGAAAGCGCCAGCTGCGACCTATATTCGCTTTTAAAAAGAGAAGATGAAAAATTTGTGACGGAAAAAGCTTATGATAACCCCGTGTTTGTTGAAGATTTAGCGAGAAATATTGTTCTGAAATTAAGAAATAATCAGGATATAATCTGGTTTATTGTTGAAGCAGAAAATTTCGAAAGCATTCATAATCATAATGCATACGCAATGATTGAATCTCATGAAGAATTAAGTAACGGACATTCCAAAGATTTTATGATAAAAAGATATTAAATAAAGTTTTAATCAAATATTTAGTAATTCTATAATCCCTTTTCCATATAGATTGTCATTCCTGAAAGTGCGTACTTGGAATCCTGATGTTCTGTATATCGGAACGGGAATCCAGACGAAACACATGATTATATCCTGTTTAAAATATTCCAGCCCTGTAACTTATTTTTAATGAAATTATGCATTTCCAAATACATCCCCGGTCTGATTATTCAGGTATTCCGCTTTGTATTAATTTAATAAAATAAAATAATTATATTAATTAGATGTATAAAATATAAATTATATAAAGAAAAATGAAAAAATCACTCATTACAGGTCTATTTACTTTGGTTTTAATAACCTTATTTGGTATTAGCTTTACGTATGCTCAATCTGTTCCCGGATTATCAGTTCATCCGAATAAAAAATCTTATGCACCGGGTTCATCAGGTGTATTAACTATAAAATTCAAGACTGGTTCGAATGTAAAAATTCCAAAAGATCCCCCAATAGAAGTTAATATTTCCGGAGACGGAGTTTCGGGAAGCGGCTTGCAGGACTATTCTGGAGGTGATGACGATTATATCGATAGTAAAACTATAAAATATAATTTCACTGTATCTAATGATGCTGATAGCGGAACTTCTATAACTATTACAGGTACTGTTAAATTTGGCTATTGTAATTCGGAATCCGGAATTTGTAAAATAGGTAATAAAAGTTTCAGTGTTAAGATTTCCGTTCAATAACCCTAAATGAGAAACAAATATTATTTCATATCTGATGTTCATCTCGGGATAAAAAGAGAAATCGATAATAAAGAACAGGAAGATATACTTGTAAATTTCCTCGAAGAGATAAAAACAGATGCTAAAGAACTGTATATCGTAGGTGATTTATTTGATTGCTGGATAGAGTATAAATATGTTGTACCTAAGGGATATTACAGGTTTTTTTCGGCTCTTTACGACGTCGTCCACAGTGGAGTAAAAGTTACTTATATCTGCGGTAATCATGATTTCTGGATAGGCAAATATTTTAAAGATGAATTTGGAATTGAAATATATGAAAAGCCAATTGAACTTGCCGTTAACGGGAAAAAATTTTACATTCATCACGGGGATGGTCTTGCATATAAGGATACGGGTTATCGAATTCTTAAGAAAATCCTGAGAAATAAAGTTTCTCAGTTTTTTTACTCATTAATTCATCCCGATATAGGAATTTGGCTCGCAAAAGCATCATCGGCGAAATCCCGGACGCATACGAAAATGAAAGATTATTCTAAACACGACGGCTTGAAGGATTTCGGGTATCAGAAAATTAAGGACGGGTTCGATTTTGTAATCATGGGGCACAGGCATCGTACTGCTTTTATAAATAAGGATACGGGATATTATATAAATTTAGGAGACTGGATATATAATTTCTCTTATGGGCTTTTTTTTGATAACGAATTTACATTGAATAGATTTTATGACTATAAAACCAAAACAATTCTACCCGCAGACAGGCGGAAAATTAATTAATATTTAATTTGTTCAGGAAAAAAAATAAAGATGTCGAATTAAATAAATATTTTAACGACAAAAATTTCAGAAAAAAAATTTCTAAAAAAAATCAACGGCAAAATATTTCCGTTGGATTCATATTAACTATTCTTCTTATAATATTTTTAATATTTACGGGATACCTTGTTTATCTTTCACAGAGCCTTCCTTCACTCTCCGAACTTGAAAACCCAAAGCTCGAAGAAGCAACAAAAATATATTCTGATAACGGCGAACTTATCGATAAATTTTATTTAAAAAACCGGACAAAGGTCACATTTGAAAGTATTCCAAAAGATATGATTAATGCCCTTGTTGCTACTGAAGACAGGAAATTTTTTGACCATTGGGGAGTCGATATTCAAAGAATCGGACAGGCATTTATTAAAAATTTACTGAGAATGAAATTGAAGAAAGAAGGTGCTTCTACTATCACTCAGCAGCTTGCAGGTATTTTATATCTCAACAGGAAAGAGATAACTATCAGCCGTAAACTTCGTGAGGCTATGACAGCCGTGCAGATAGAAAAGACGTATACAAAACAGGAAATAATTACATATTATCTGAATACGGTTTATTTCGGCAAAGGTGCTTATGGA
Organism: Ignavibacteriota bacterium; assembly: GCA_003135995.1. Lineage (GTDB taxonomy): Bacteria > Bacteroidota > Ignavibacteria > Tepidaquicellales > Tepidaquicellaceae > FEN-1257. Next base: position 25,238 of record PNBM01000372.1, read on the forward strand.
ATAGAAGCCGCCGCCTCGACTTATTTTAATAAAACTTCAAAAGACCTGACTCTCGATGAATGTGCAATGCTTGTAGGTCTGTTGAAATCACCCGCAAACTATGACCCGATAGATAACCCCGAAGCCTGTAAAATTCGCAGGAATCTGGTTCTCAATTCCATGCTCGAAGCAAAATATATTTCTAAAGAAGTTTGTGATGCAAGAGTGAATGCACCGATAAAAGTTACATTAAAGACTACCGATGATATTAATGAGGAATCAAGAGCTTCGGAATTTACAGAATATGTCAGACAATTGCTTCAGATTAAAGCGGAAAAATATGGGTTCGACCTTTATCGCGACGGCCTGAAAGTCTATACAACACTTGACACAAGATTTCAGAAACATGCAGACGATGCAGTCAGGGAACAAATGAAATCATACCAGAAATCTTTTTATTCTATATGGAACTGGAAAAATAATAAAGACATACTTGAAAGCGACCTCGATAAATTTATAAAACAAACCGAATTATATCGAAGAGCTAACACTGATGCCGAAAAGAAAAAGATTTATGATACGATGAAAAATAATAAGGCTATTGTGGATTCGGTTAAAGAACTCATAACAACAATTCAGGTTGGCTTTGTTTGTATGAATCCTAAAACCGGTGAGATAAAAGCCATGATTGGCGCCAATCCGCTGACACGAACAAAATACGGATTGAATCACGTAACGCAGGTAAGACGTCAGCCTGGTTCATCATTTAAACCTTTTGTTTATTCTGTAGCAGTTAATAATGGCTATTCTCCGGGTTATGAGATTTCAAACGAACCGCTTAGTGTAAATATGGGCGGAAGGATGTGGACTCCGCGCGGCGGCGGTACGGGCGGAAATGTTACTATGAGGTATGCAATAGAAAAATCCATTAACGTCGTTGCAGTACGAACCGCAATGGAAATTTCTCCGATAGATAAAGTTATTGAACTTGCACACGAAATGGGAATAAAATCAGACCTCCCTAATTTTCTTTCGTTGGCACTTGGCGTCGGAGAAGTTACTCCTCTTGAAATGTGTAATGCTTTCGGAACATTTTCGAATGAAGGAATATGGGTTGAACCGATTGCTATTACAAAAATTGAAGACAGAAATGGAAATGTTATAGAACAGGTCGTACCCGAAACAAGAGAAGTGCTAAGCGAAGAAACTGCTTTTATTATGACAGATATGATGGAAGGCGTTATAGATAACGGAACGGCAACTTCTATAAGACAGTTTTTTCACAGACCTGCGGCAGGAAAAACTGGTACTTCGCAAAATTACACGGATGCCTGGTTCATAGGTTATACTCCGGATATAGTTTGTGCCGTGTGGGTTGGATACGATTCCGGAGCCGATACCGGTTTGACCGGAGCCCAGGGAGCCCTACACATCTGGACGCGGTTCATGCAAT
>PNBM01000270.1 GCA_003135995.1 Ignavibacteriota bacterium
TCTTTGTACCGGATGTGATTTATGTGTAGGACCCGGTGGTGTATTATATGCTGTCTGGTCAGATTGTATTTTAAATGGCTCATTCAGAACAGAAGATTCACTTGGATTTGCTAAATCCACCGATGGCGGAGTTTCCTGGGTCGTTTCAAAAAATAATGTGTTATTTATAAACGGAATACACACAGACTTCTTTTTAGCNNAAAATATAACACACCTGCATTGGATTCAGCTGATGTAATACTTTGCAGGTCAACAAACGGAGGAAATAACTGGACTAAAATAAGAGTCAATCAGGACCCTGCAGGTGCACAACAGTGGATGCCGTCTTTATGCGTCGCACCAAATGGCGGAGTGGCTGTAGGTTATTACGATAACAGAGGTCTTGTCGAACCTGTGACTCAGTACTATGTATCATATTCAAATTCCGGTGGTAATAACTGGTCAGATGTATTGGTAAGTGACCATACTTTTACATTAACTCACTGGTATTGGCAAACAAGTTATTATGGTGAGCATACAGGTATGACTTACAGCAATAATAAATTTTTCCCATTCTGGATGGACCGTTCAACCGGATATTATCAGATATGGACTTGTGCTGTTACTCTTGACGGCATTTCAAATAATACCGGGGAGAATTTAAAATCATTTTATTTGTATCAAAATTATCCAAACCCGTTTAACCCGGCTACAAAAATAAAATTTGATGTTCCCAAAAGTAATAATGTTACTATAAAAATATTTAATATTTTGGGAAAAGAAATTGTAACCCTTGTTAATGATAAATTTCCTCCGGGAACTTATGAAGCTGACTGGGATGCGAAACTATATTCAAGCGGAATATATTTTTGCAAAATGACAGCAGGAAAATTTTTAGATATAAAAAGAATGATGTTTATAAAATAAGAAGTAATTATCAAAATTAGATTTTCCCATTGGCTGTGACTTACAAATCACAACTTATCGGGATTAACTATTTTTGTTTCTTAACTTCTTATTAACTCTTTAACTCCAATTAACTTCTTAGTTTTTGCAACTCTTTAAATAAATTAATCTCTTTCGAACTCAAATTTGTTGGCATCTTTACCTCCATTTTCAGATACAAATCTCCGAATTCATTTGTCTTCCCGTATTTTGGCATTCCCATTTTTTGAAGCCGTAAGACTTTTCCGAAAGAAGATTCTTTTTGAATATTAATATTTATCGAACCCTTCAATGTTTTAAACGGAATTTTACCTCCAAGCACAGCAGTATATAAATCAACTTTCAAATCAGCATAAAGGTCATAGCCGCGTCTTTCAAAAATTGGATGAGGTTGAATTTTAATAAAAATTAATAAATCTCCCGGCTGGCCTCCGCCTTTAATATTCTGCCCTTTACCCGGTAATTTTAAAATTTGTCCTTCGGCTATTCCGGGTTTTATTTTTAATTTTATTGATTGTCCGTCATGTTCAAAAACTCTCGTCGTCCCGTTATATGCTTCTTCGAGATTTATAAACATTTCAGCCTGAAAATCCTGACCTTTCATAGCGGGTGTTTTTCTTGAACGCTTAGAGCGCGAGCCTCCTCCAAAACTCTGACCGAATAATGTTTCAAAAAAATCAGAATACCCGGATTCACCGAAAATATCTCCCNNTGCGATTGTTGTCCTCCCCTATTCGAATACTGTGACCAGTCAAAGCCCTGTCCCTGATCACCCTGTTGCTGGTATTGCTGCCAGTTGGAGCCAAGTTCATCATATTTTTTTCTTTTTTCCTTATCACTTAATACTTCATTTGCCTCGTTTATTTCTTTGAATTTTTCTTCAGCACCTTTAGCTCCTTTATTTTTATCAGGATGATATTTTAATGCAAGTTTTCTATATGCTTTTTTTATTTCATCTGATGTTGCTTTTTTATCTACTCCGAGAATTTTATAGTAATCTTTATAATCCATAATTTATATTAAATTCTTTTATTGTTAAATAATTCCTAAATTTTTTAAACTTTTAAAACTATCTCTGGTAACTATTATATGGTCAATAAGTTCAATACCCATNNCATTATTTTGCCCGCATCATATAATCGCTTCGTTATTTTGATATCATCTTCAGAAGGTTCAGGGTCGCAGGATGGATGATTATGCCCAACTATTATTTGTGCCGCATGATTTCTGATTGCAGATTCAAAAGTTTCACGCGGGTGAACAAGGCTTGCAGTCAATGTTCCTTCCGAAACTTCATCGATAGAAATTAATTTATTCCTTACGTCAAAGCTCATAACAAAAAAATGTTCTTTGTCATAATTAACTATTTTATTCTGCAAAAGTTCAGCGGCTAACTCAGGTTTTATAATTGTATCCCTCGAAGCTCTGGAAATATTTTCTTCCTTATCCTGTTTAATAAATCTTCTCGTAATTTCGAAACAGGCAGAAAGCTGGGATGCTTTGGCGGGACCAATACCTTTAATTACCTGAATATCCTGCAATGAAGCTTCAAGAATCTTTTTTAGTGAACCGAATTTTTTCATCAAATTTTGCGAAGTAACCATTACTGATTCACCTTTTATACCCCTTCCGAGAATTAATGCAAGTAATTCCTGAGAAGATAAATTCTCGACCCCAACTGACTTCAGTCTTTCTCTTGGTCGCTCGTCTATCGGTAAATCATGAAGAGTAAATGATTTCTTTGTATTTACATCACTTTCAGTTAAATTTTCCATCATAATATAATTTTATGGAAATTATAAAATTTAATTGATAATTTAACTGAAATTATTTATTACAATAATGAAAAAATTGAAGCAGATTTAAAACATAGTTAATAACTACTTTTTCGCAAGCTAAAGCTTGCGGNNAAAGCTTGCGGCTACAAGAGCTTCTACGCAAGCTAAAGCTTGCAGTTACAATTGCTTCTTCGAAAGCTAAAGCTTGCGGCTACAATTGCTTCTTCGAAAGCTAAAGCTTGCGGCTACAATTGCTTCTTCGCAAGCTAAAGCTTGCAGTTACAATTGCTTCTTCGCAAGCTAAAGCTTGCGGCTACAATTGCTTCTTCGCAAGCTAAAGCTTGCGGCTACAAGAGCTNNACTTCTTTAACTCCTCTAACTTCTTTATAAGGAAATATTCCCTTTCCATTTCTTTATCTTTTTTCTCTCTGCTTTTTATATTGATATTAGTTTTCAACAATTATAATTTAATATATATTATAAACGTCTTGTGGATTAATTATTACAAGCATTTTCTAATTTAATCATTCATATAAGTTAATTTATGATAAAAAAAATATTTTTGTTCTTCATCATATTCTCGTTATACTATAGATTCGGCATTTCACAGGAAACCGACCAGTTAAAAATCAAATCTTTTTCTGATAAAGAAGTATATTCGAACACTGATACAATTAAAATTGCAATAAAAGTAAACATCAAAGAAAAATATCATATCAATTCTTACCAGGTAGACGATCCGACATTAATCAAGACGGAAATAAATTTAGAATCTGATAAATTTAAACCTGTTAATACTTATTTTCCGCAGGACAAATTATTGAAATTTGAATTCAGCGATAATAAGATAAGAGTTTACGAAGGCGAAATTTTCATAGGTTATACTGTTTCGCCGGTAAAGGATTTACCGGACGGCGAATATGCCATACCTGTTAAATTCAGTTACCAGTCTTGTGATAATAGTGTATGTTATCCTCCAAAATCTGTTACACTGGATTTAAAAGTAAAAATCAATAAAGAAA
>PNBM01000245.1 GCA_003135995.1 Ignavibacteriota bacterium
CATTCGGACCTCCCTGAAATCTAGCTATTATATCGTATCCCGGACTTAAAGCGTCGACAATTTTTCCTTTACCTTCATCTCCCCACTGAAGACCGACCAAAATTGTAACTTTGCTCATAATAATTTTTTAATTTCAAATAAATTGGCAGATTCTCATATTAAATATAAAAACCCCTGACGGGGTTTTATTAAACTTGATATTTTATTTATATCATTATGCAAAAAATAATATGAGGTTTATTATTCTGTAATCAGGAAATATCGAAAACTAAGTTTAATTTTGTAATCTTAAATATATTAAATATTTTTGCATTTAAATTTAGTAATTTCAATAAACCGTCTCTGGATTTTATTTTAGAAAGACAGCTAATCAAAACACCAAGTCCTGAACTGTTAATCACATTAATATTTTTCATATCCAAACAAATGAAAACATTGCCCTCTTCCAGTTCTTTTTCGATAATGCTTTTCAGTTCAGACATGTTTGCTAAACCGATTTCATTATCCAGAATTTCGATTACACTGAACGGTTTTGATTCAAAATCAATATTTGATTTGTTAAATTTCAATAATATATTATTATTTAATAAAATTTATCTTTAATTATTGATTTACTATCTTCTTTTTGCTGCAACTGTTAATTTGTCTTTTGATAACCTGAAATGTTTCCAGTCAACAACAATAGAACTTGCAACGAATACGGATGAATATGTTCCGGTAATAATACCGATTCCAAATGTGAATGAAAAGTCTCTTAAAACTTCACCGCCGAATAAGAATAAAACAAGTACTGTCAGAAATACTGTACCGCTTGTAATAATTGTTCTGCTCAACGTTGCATTAACACTCTTATTCATAACTTTCTCAATATCTTCATTTTTAAACAGTTTAATATTCTCACGGATTCTATCGAAAATGATAACAGTATCGTTTACGGAGAAACCGATAAGAGTCAAAAACGCCGCAAGCATCGTCTGGCTTAATTCGAGCCTTAATCCGGGAATCAAGGCATCACTGATAGCGACTGCTGAAATTGTAATTAATACATCATGAAAAAGTGCTATAACCGCTCCGAGTGAATAGACGAACTGAAAACGGAATGATAAATAAATTAAAATACCGAAGAGCGAAAAAATAACTGCTTTCAAAGCATTTTCAGTCAGCTCTTTTCCTATTTTCGGACCTACCTTATCTACTCGCATCACCTGGAAAGGGTTATCTTTTAAATTATCTTTCAAAGCACCCTCAATTTTATCTGCTACGGTTTGACCTTCACCCTGAATAGGTGTTCTTAAAAGTAAATTCTTTTCATCTCCCATTGTCTTGATTTCCATCCCGGGTAATCCTGCATTATCCATTATACTTCTAATGTCGGATGAATTTGCATCTTTTTCGAATCTCATCTGAAGTTCTGTGCCGCCCTGAAAGTCGATACCTCTTGGAATACCGTTAATACTTAATACTATCATACCAACTACGATAAATACGAGTGATACAACATAAAATAATTTTCTTTTACCTAAAAAATCTATTTGCGTGTTATGAAAAATTCTCATTTTTTTTAAACTTGATTGTTGTGAAATTAACAAAAAATTATTAAAGCGATTAACCGAAACTTAATTTCTTTCCCTTTTCCAATAATATATCAAATATAAAATGTGTTATTACAATTGCTGTGAAAAGGTTTGAACAAATACCAGCGAGTAATGTGACGGCAAATCCTTTAATCGGACCTGTTCCGTAAATATAAAGTATAATACCTGTTATGACACTTGTTAAGTGAGAATCAATGATTGCAGAGAAAGCTTTTTTATAACCTATTTCAAGTGCGCTCTTTAAAGGTTTACCCGTCAGCAATTCTTCGCGTATCCTTTCAAATATAAGTACGTTCGTATCGACTGCCATACCGAGTGTAAGAATTAAACCTGCAATACCGGGGACCGTAAACGTTGCTTTAAACGAAGCCATTATTCCGAGCACGAATAAAACGTTAATAAATAAAGCTAAGTCTGCTATAGAACCGCCGAATCTGTAATAAACAATCATAAATAATGCGACGAAAATCAATGCAAGTAATGAAGATGTTAATCCTTTTCTGATTGAGTCTTCGCCGAGTGATGGTCCTACTGATCTTTCCTGAATGATTTTCAACGGAGCCGGTAAAGCACCCGATTGCAAAACAATTGCAAGAAGTTTTGCTTCTTCAAGGTTAGCCATACCTTCAATCATCGACCTGCCGCCCGTGATTTTATTTTTGATTACGGGAGCTGAATAGACAACACCATCAAGAACAATAGCACATTTTTTATTAATATTTGCACCTGTTATTCTCGCCCAGTCTGCGGTTCCTTCACTGTTCATTTCCATTTCGACTATAGGTCTGCCGGTGCTTTGCTGGTCAAACGTTGCACGGGCATCGGTAACAACTTTTCCTGTTAATTCACCATCTTTCTTTAATAAATACATAACCTGAAATTTATCACCTTTTGCTTCGATTACTCTTTGTGACCAGGCAATCTGAACATCTGAAGGCAATATAGCTTTGATAGCATCCATTTTAAGAATGCGTTCAATTTTTTCCTTGTTTAATGAAGATGCTACCGGACCCCCTGCACTTTGTGAAAGCTCTGCATCGAATAATTCGAAGAATGGGTTGTATTGAGATTTAGTTGTATCGCTTTCCGAGGTAGTATCACTTAAATTTGTAGTATCTTTTTTAGTTTTTAAAGTATCCTTTTTTGTTTTTAAAGTATCCTTTTTTGTTTTNNTTTTTGTTTTACTTGTATCTTTTTTTGTCTTATCCGTTTCTTTCTTCACATCTTTCTTCTGATCTTTATTCTGCCCGGCTGTTTCTTTGCTGTCCGTTTTCTTTTTAGTTGTATCAACTTTGGTAATAGTTTCTTTTGTTTTACTTTCATCAGTCATTAATAAATTTGAAGATGAAAAATTTGTGCCTGTAGAATCTTTTAACTTCGCTAAAGTTTTATTAATATCATTCAAAATCTTAGCTTCAGCATCACCTTCTTTTAATAATTGGAAAGTTAATTGTGCCGTTCCCTGTAAGAGTTTTCTTACATCATCAGGATTGCTTACTCCGGGAAGTTCGACGATGATTCTCTTTCCTCCGATTTTCTGAATTTGCGGCTCCGCAACACCATACCTATCGACACGGTTTCTTACTACGCTGATAGCTCTGTCGATAGAATTATCTATGGCATCCTGAAGTTTCTTCTCGATAGCGGATTCATCATCTGTGATTTCACCGTAAAAATTCTTCAGAGTTAAACCTTTTTCAGCAAGTTTTTGCTTGAAAATCGTCAAAATATTCTCGTCGGAAGTTTCAGAAATAACCTTTAAATCTTCCAGGATTTTTACAAATGTCGGATCATCTTTCGTTTTTGCGACATCTTCCAGTAGTTTTACAACGTCAACATCCAGCACTACATACATACCGCCTTTGAGGTCAAGACCTAATTTAATTCTGCCATCTCTTGCGTCCCTTATTTTTTCAGCGTTATTTGTGACAAAATCAATACTGTCGTTTCCCGTCAGTGAACTTAACTGTTTGCCCAACGAATAATCTTTATATGTCGGATAAATGTAAATAATTGAGGCTAATACAAAGATTAATGTTATAACAATTCTTGTTAGATTTTTCTTCAAAGTTTAACTCCGTGTGTTTTAATCTATTAAAAAGACAAACTTAAAAATAATCCTATTTATTTGCAAAGTCAATGAACTTAAAATTCGATTTACGCTTTCTTTACTGCTAAAGCACGTAAATTAATTCATTTTTAGCAAAAACTTTTTGAGTTTACCTTGAATAACGTTTTATATTGAACTAAATTATTGAAATTTCAGACTTCGAATATCTTTTTTGATACACTGGTTTTGGTTTGCGCTATATATATGTTATTTAATGGTTTATATGCTATTTTTAAGCAGAAATTAATAATTAATTTTGTAATTCTTAATAATATTCATGATATGAGATTGCCATCAATAATACAGTATATATTTAAATATCTTCTGTTTGTTTTCATTGTCTGTTCTTCTTTCAATTGTTCTGCCGTTATCGAGACAGTATTAAACGATAATTATCTGAGCGATGGAGAATATATATTTTTAATGTATGATTCATGGGGAGAGAAATTAATTAATAAAGGTGAAATGCAGTTCGTAACTCGTGCTGATACTACACTTACAGGTTATTACCAAATACAATATCAAAGCGACCCATCTTTAAATTTATCAGGGGATATCATAGGAACCATAAATAAAAAAGACGGTAAAGCTGAATTTGCTTTCGGTAAGAATTTTTTCGGAGATATAAAGGTGAAAATAGATAATAATATTAATCTGGCAAACGGTGAATGGAATGATGTATTTAAAAAAGGTAGATTCGTCATATTTAAAAAAGCTAATTTAAATTCAAATTAATTGAATCAAATGAATCGTATAAAATTTTTTATAAATTGTTTATTTCTTTTCGTGTTTTCAGTAATATTTATTGGCTGCAACTCTATCCTAAGCGGAATTTTTAAATCTGACCATCTATTCGAATCTGAATATAATTTTGTAATGTTCGATGACGATTCGAATATGATATGCTCCGGTATTTTTAATATCTCAAAAATTAATGATTCAAAAATAAAAGGCAAATTTAAAATTTTAGATTCTTATGAAGAATCGATTGGAAATATCAGCGGCTTTCTGGAAGGAACTGAAAACCCGGATAGAAGCAGGGCAGATATCGTTTTCCTGAAATTCCATAATAATGACGATGTTACAATTAATTTTAATTCTACTTGGAATCTTTTAAAGGGGAAGTGGTCTTCAACTAATGTAACCGGAAGAATCGTAGCGTTCGAGAAAAAAAATACTTTTTAAAAATTAATATATTATATGAACTGTATTCAGAAAATATTTATTCTATTTTTCTTTGTAATTTCTTTTTCCGCCTGCTCTAAAAAGGAAATTGATAAATCGGAAAATATAAATTCTAAAGGTATCGAAAATATATATAGATATTACGCCGGTGAAAAAGATGGATTCCAGATCTGGATTGTTGACGGTGCTATAATAAGAAAAAATATGTTTAATGAATTTATTTACGGCGGAAATGAAGAGAGGTATCCGTTCGTTCCGGAAAAAGAAATTTGGATTGATAATTCAATTACTTCAGAGGAATATGAAACGACTCTGATTCACGAGATAAATGAAAGAAACCTGATGGCTAAATTCGGCATGACTTATTTCGATGCTCACGATTCATCTCTTGCAATTGAGCTGATAATGAGAAGGAATTATTCTGAAATCTGCAGTAAACACGAAACAGGATTAAAAAAAGTGGCTCCGATAGATTTTGATTCAACACAGGAAATAGAAGATTTGCCTGATATGATAAAATTAAAAAATATCTACAGGATTCCTTATGGAGAAAAAAATAATATTAAAATCTGGATTGTGGATGGTTATGATGTTAGAAAAAACATATATCCTGATTTTGGATTCAGCGGAAATGATTTAGCATTNNGCTGTTACCTGTGAAGAAACGGAATATTCTATAGCCCTTGAATTAAAAGAACGCGAGCTGATGAAACAGAGTTTAGATTATAATTCCGCTTATGTCGAAGCCGTGAAAATATCCGATAAAATGCGAAAAGAAAATGAGAAAAAAATTCTATCGAAAAATAAGATTGTAATTCCCGAAAAAATATTCAGAGATACGGGGACGGGGAAAGAAATTAATAAATAACTTTCTCAAGAAACAGTCCGGACGGCGGAGCGGTAAGTTTAGACGGAATATCCGAATATGTTTCGAGAAATTTTTCAATATTTTCTTTGCTTATATTGCCTCTTCCTACCTCGACTAATGTTCCAACCACCCTTCTGACCATTTTCCATAAAAAATGAGAAGCCTTAATTCTTATATAGATTTTATCTTCATCTTCTTCAAGCCAGATTTTATCTACAAGTACTTTCGTTGAAATCTCTTCGTTATTAATATCACAAAAGGAAATAAAATTGTGCATACCATTGAATAACTTACAACAATCATCCATTGCTTTGTAATTTAGTCTGTCTTTTATCCACCATACAAATCTTTTTTCAAATGCTGTTCTTCTTTTGGATATTTTGTAAACATATTGCCTCGCTTTTGCCGAATACCTCGCATGAAAATTATTGCCTGCCTTTTCAATTTCAAGAATATTAATATCGGAAGGCAGTTCATCATTCATTTTAATTCTTAATATTTCCGGCGCGAGCATAGTATCACATTCAAGATGAGCGACCTGCATATACGCGTGAACACCTCTGTCTGTCCTTCCTGAACCCTGCAAATCTATAAACTTGTTTTCGCCTTTGGATTTTCTGAATATCTCTTTCACAGTGTCTATTAATGTACCCTGAACGGTCTTTTGATTCTTTTGCATTTGCCAGCCTGCATAATTCGTGCCGTTATATTCCAGATATATTTTATATTTTCTCGATGCCATATTGAATATGCAGCAACATTTATGTTGCTATACAAATAAAAATCGTTAATATAGATTAGTAATGCAAACCACAATTCTATGAGTTATATTAACTTCCTCATTCCCAATCTCCGATTGGGAATGCATTACACCCCTCATTCCCAATCCCCGATTGGGAATGCATTACACCCCTCATTCCCGATCTCCGATTGGGAATGAGTTTTCAATTTTCAATTTTGCATTTTTAATTTATAATTTTTTATTGAAACGTATTTCCTTTCTCATTGATTCTTTTTTTTATGAAAACTATATTTGTAACTTGTTTGGAAGATAGCTCAATGGTGGAGCATTCGGCTGTTAACCGAAGGGTNNTTTTAATATAAATAATAAAATTTATAATTTAAATTTGCCAAATCCTTTAACAATAACGGAACTTACACGTGATTTAAAATCTCTCGTTGAAAATGAGTTTAGAAATGTATATCTAATCGGAGAAATTTCTAATTTTAAACGGCATATAGCTTCAGGTCATTGCTATTTCATATTAAAGGATGAAAATTCTCAAATCAGTGCCACTCTCTGGAGTTCTCGATTCAATTATCTGACATTTAAACCTGAAGACGGGCAAAAAGTCCTCGTAAAAGGAAGAATTACAGTTTATGAGCCGAGAGGAACATATCAAATTGATGTTTCCGGAATGCAGCCTTTCGGGAAAGGGGATTTGCAGTTAAAATTTGAGCAACTTAAAGATAAGTTGCTTAAAGAAGGTTTATTTGAAGAATCACATAAACGCCTCCTGCGGGAATTTCCAATGCGCGTCGGAATAGTTACGTCTGAAACCGGAGCTGTGATTGAAGATTTTAAAAATGTCACTAAAAAAAGATATCCTGTTGCGAATTTGTTCCTTTTCCCGGCTAATGTGCAGGGTTCAGGTTCCATTGAAAGTGTGTGTAAAGCTATAGAACAGGCGAATAAACCTGAATATGCTCTCGATATACTTGTAATTGCCAGAGGTGGAGGCTCTATCGAAGATTTGTGGACATTTAATGAAGAAGCGGTTGCCAGGGCTGTCTATAAATCGCGTGTTCCTACTGTGAGCGCTATTGGTCACGAGGTCGATTTTACGATTTGTGATTTTGTCGCTGACTTGCGCGCTCCTACGCCATCCGCCGCAGCTGAGATGATTTTTCCTGATAAAAATGAATTACTTGAAAGAATTGATAAAATTGATTATAATATAAAGATATATATAAAAAATAAGGTAAGAAGTTTAAGTGATTCTTTAAATAATTTTTCAAATAATTATTTTTTCAACAGACCTCTTGATGTTCTGAATGATTATAAAATCAAAAATGATGAGCAATATAAAGTCCTTGAAAAATTGGTTAAAGAAAAGATTACTTCTTACAAACAAAATTTGAATTATAAAGATAAAATATTTTTTAATTTGAGCCCTGACCAAACTTTGAAGAGGGGTTTTACGTATGTTCTTAAAGGGGATAAGATTGTATCAAGAAAAGTAATTTTAAAACCTGATGATAAAATTAAAGTCAGGTTTTATGATGGCGATGTTAATGCTGATGTAGAATAATTATTTTTTTTTTAAAATGCCAAAGAAAAAAACAGATATCGATTCATTTGAATATTCTTATAACCGTCTTGAGGAAATTCTGAATATTCTCGAAAATCAAATAGAGGAAATATCCCTCGAGGATGTTCTGAGCTATTACCAGGAAGGATTAAAACTTTTGAAAATATGCAGGAAAAAACTGAACGAAGCTGAATTAAAAATTGAAAAGATAAACTCGGAAGAGTTAAATTAAGATTTTAAAATTAATTGTAACAAAAATGAAAGAAAAAATCCCTTTCGATTTAAAGAACACCAAATATTTAAAAAATATTGAGTTCCCGTCTGATTTAAAGAAACTAAATCTTATGGATTTAAGGGAACTATCCGATGAAATACGGGAATTTTTAATTGATACAATTTCTAAAATTGGCGGACACCTTGGCTCATCCCTCGGTGTTGTTGAGCTGACTTTAGCCCTTCATTACGTTTTTAATACTCCAAAGGATAAATTAATTTTTGATGTAGGACATCAGGGTTACATTCATAAAATCTTAACGGGCAGAAAAAATTCTTTGTTTACTATCAGGCAGAAAGATGGTATCAGCGGTTTTTTAAAAAGAAGCGAAAGTGAATATGATGTATTCGGAGCAGGGCACGCAACAACGTCTCTTTCAGCAGCACTTGGAATAGCCACTGCGCGGGATTACCTGAAGAAGAATAATAAAGTGATTGCTATCATTGGTGACGGCTCAATGACTGGTGGAATGGCTTATGAAGCTATGAATAATATAGGACTTTTGAAAAAAGACATAATTGTTGTATTAAATGACAACAAGATGTCAATTGCTCCGAATGTATGGACGCTTCAGAATTATTTTAATGATTTATTGATAAATGAATCTTATAATAAATTCCGTTCAAAAATTTGGAATCTCACCGGTAAACTCGATAAGAAAAATAGTGACAGGTTAAGAACAATTGCCGCCCGAATCGAAGGTGGACTTAAAGGTGTGATTACACCGGGTATGTTGTTCGAGTCTCTTGGCTTCAGATATTTCGGACCTTTTAACGGACATAATGTCGTAAGCCTCGTAAAAGTACTTGAAGAAATTAAAAAATTAAATGTACCCGTACTCGTGCACATATTTACTGAAAAAGGCAAAGGACCTTCTTACGCTTCAAAACATTTTCAGAAATTACATGCATTAAATCCTTTTGACAAAGCTACAGGAATAGAACTTATTAAATCAAAGGTACCTTCATATACTAAAATATTTGGTGAAGCTCTTACTGAACTTGCAAGAAAAGATGAAAGGATAATCGGTATTTGTGCCGCTATGTCTGACGGAACCGGATTAAATATTTTACAACAGGAATTTCCGAAAAGATATTTTGATGTAGGAATTGCGGAGCAGCACGCCGTAACATTTTCGGCAGGTCTCGCTACGGAAGGATTTACGCCCGTTGTCGCAATCTATTCTACTTTTTTGCAAAGAGCATTTGACCAGATTGTTCATGATGTCGCTCTGCAGAAACTCCCTGTCATATTCTCTCTCGATAGAGGTGGTTTGGTTGGGTCAGACGGTCCTACCCATCATGGTGCATTTGACCTTACATATTTAAGATTAATTCCGAATATGGTAGTTATGGCTCCGAAAGATGAATGTGAATTAAGAAATATGTTGTTTACAGCAACTCAGTATAAAAAAGGACCGATAGCGATGAGGTATCCGCGAGGTGAAGCTATTGGTGTTGAGATAGGAGATTTCGAAAAAATTGAAATCGGGAAAGCTGAAATTGTTCGAAAAGGAAAAGATGTTGCAATTCTTGCTATTGGTAATATGGTTATACATTCAGAAAAAGCTGCCGCGTTATTATCTGAAATAGGTATATCTGCAGAAGTCGTCAATATGAGATTCGTAAAACCACTCGACAGGGAAATGTTATTTGATATATTTAAAAGATTTGATAAAATTTTAACAATTGAAGATAACACGATTGTGGGCGGTTTTGGCAGTGCTATCGTTGAATTCGCAGAATCCTACAGATTTAAAAATGATATTTTGATGCATGGATTACCGGATAAATTTATAGAACATGGAAAACCGGCGGAACTTTATGAAATGCTGAAAATGGATGGAAAGGGAATTGCTGATATAGTGAAAGAAATATTAATGAAAAAAACTTTTAAAGAAGTTGAATAAATACTTATTATTTATATAAAGAAACAGATGTTCGAAATATTAAATAACATAGAAGAAAAAGAAAATATTAATTTTCATAAACCGGGAAATAATAAAAGTGTTTTCATTGAAACTTACGGTTGTCAGATGAATCTTGCAGATTCGGAGATAGTCTTAAGTGTATTGAGTAATTACGGCTATAATGAAACAAATGATATTAACAATTCCGATATAATACTTCTAAATACCTGCAGTGTTCGGGAAAATGCCGAGAAAAAAATTTATAACCGTTTAAATGTTTTAAAAAGCTTTAAAAAGAATAATCCAAACCTGATAATCGGGATACTGGGCTGCATGGCTGAACGACTGAGAAAAAATTTGATAGACAAGCAGAGTATTGTAGATTTAATCGTAGGTCCCGATGAATTCAGAAAAATACCGGGACTGATTGAAAACTTAATCGAAACAGGTGAAAAAGGTATAGCTGTTAAATTATCAAAAGTCGAAACTTATGATGATATTACACCTGTCCGTAAAGATGGGATTACTGCTTTTATTTCTGTTATGAGAGGCTGTGATAAATTTTGTACATTTTGTGTCGTTCCTTATACGAGAGGAAGAGAAAGAAGCAGACTGCACGAAAGTATAGTAAATGAAACCAGGAGACTTTTTGATGATGGATTGAAAGAAGTAACTCTATTAGGTCAGAACGTAAATTCTTATCGTGATGGAAATTTTGATTTTGCAGATTTACTTGAAATGTGTGCAAAAGCAGTGCCTCAAATGAGAATTAGATACATAACTTCTCATCCTTATGATTTATCGTTGAAACTAATAGAAACAATGGCGTCTTATGATAATATCTGTAAATATATACATTTGCCCGTTCAGTCAGGTTCTGACAGGATTTTGAAATTGATGAACAGAATGTATACAATTGAACATTATAAAAGTATTTTAAATAAGACAAGAGAAGCTATGCCCGGAATCGGACTATCAACTGATATTATTTCCGGATTCCCGGGAGAAACAGAGGACGACCACAAATTAACAATCGAACTGCTGGAAGAATTAAAATACGATGGTGCATTTATGTTTGCGTATTCTCCGAGAGAACATACGAAAGCATTTGAAATGAAAAACAATGTACCGGATGAAATTAAAAAGAGAAGGCTTTCGGAAATAATTGAAATTCAAAGTTTAATATCGACAAATTTAAATAAAAATTTAGTCGGAAAAACAAAGGAAGTTTTGCTTGAATCAGTAAGCAAAAAATCCGATGATTTCCTGATGGGAAGAACAGATTGCAATAAATCTGTTATCATTCCTAAAGGCAGTTTCAAAATTGGTGATTTAGTAAATGTTAAAATAAAAAGAACGAATTCTGCAACACTATTTGGTGATGTAGTTTAAATAATATTTGAGATTTTATATTTTATGGCTGATAGATTAACATTATATATATTCCTCTTTGTAGGGTTTGTTTTAAGAAAATTACCTTTAAGGGTTATTCAAAAACTTGGTAAACTAACCGGATTGTTTTTTTTTATCTACTCCCCATCCGTAAGCAGGTTGCACTCGATAATCTGACACTTTGTTTTCCAAAAGAAGATTTAAAATGGAAAATTGATATAATAAGAAAATGCTATATTAATCTCGGTATAAATTTATTCGAGATATTATATCTTCCAAGAATGAGTAAGGAACTAATTGAAAAATTTGTTTCCATCGAACAACACGAACTCGTTTTCTCAGCGTTAAAAAAGGGGAGGGGAATTTTCTTTATTAGCGGACATATTTCAAACTGGGAGATTTCGGCTTTTGCATACGCTAAGATTTTTCGTACAAAATTAAATGTAATAGCTAAGCCGCAATCCAATAGATTTGTTAATGAAAAACTTACGGAGTATAGGGAGCTTTGCGGAAATGAAATTATTGAAATCGGTGTTTCATTAAGAACCATTTTCAAAAAGATTCTTCAAAATGAAATCGTGGCATTTTTAATGGACCAGTCCGCTCATCCTGATTATTCTGTGTACGCCGATTTTTTCGGCCAAAAAGTTGCAACATTCGCGGGTCCGGCAAAAATGGCACTTAAATTTAAAACTGAATTAATTTTTTCATATTGCCAGAGAAATGAAAATTTTAAATATCATATTTATATAGATAAAATTAATTATGATGATATTAATGAATTTACAGATGAAAATGTTGCAATACTTACCCAAAGGATAAATAAAAAGCTTGAAAATGTTATCAGGGAAAATCCATCACAGTGGCTATGGTTTCACAGAAGATTTAAACATATTAAGAATTGAAAAATCTGACTGAATATAAAAAAATTCTCATTATACAAACAGCGTTCCTTGGAGATGTTATTTTAACTTTACCTCTGGGANNATTATTATAATCTTTTAAAGAGAATAAAAGAAAAGAATTTTGATGTCATATTTTCTCCGCATCGTTCCCTGAGAAGTACTTTTATAAGTTATTTCTCCAGGGTCCCTCTTACAATTTCTTACAATAAATCTTCATTTCAATTTTTATATAAAAAAATTGTGAAATATGATAAAAGTATTCATGAGATTCAAAGAAATCTCAGCTTGCTTTACCCATTCGGAATTTTTGAAAAAGAAATAATTAAACCCTTGCTTTTCGCATCCGATGATGATAGAAATGTTGTATCGAATTTCCAGGCAGCAAATAAAATTGATGGTAAGTTTATTGCTGTTGCACCCGGTTCTGTANNAATTTATAAAATTATTGGATATTCTCCGCGAATTCGGAACAAAAATAGTATTTGTTGGCGGGGAAGATGATTCAGGTCTTTGTTCAAAAATTATTTATTCAAGTAAAAATTTTAATGCCTTTAATTCGGCGGGAAAACTTACACCTTTGCAATCTGCAGAATTAATAAAACGTTCTTCGGTTCTGATATCAAATGACTCTGCTCCAATGCATTTAGCGAATGCGGTTGGTACAAAAGTAATTGCAATTTTTGGTGCAACTGTTCCTGAATTTGGCTTTTATCCTTACGGAACTCATGATACGATTTTTCAGACAAATGGTCTCAAATGTCGCCCCTGCTCTGTTCATGGAGGCAACAGATGCCCGATAAAAACTTTTGTATGTATGAATAAAATTGATGAAGTAAAACTCTGTACGGAAATACTTAAAAGTTTACGGTAAAAACATATTATTTGTTTGTTAGAAGTCTTACGGCATATTTTCCCAGCATATCAAACTCTAAATTTACCCTGTCTTTTGGCTTAAGGAATTTAAAATTTGTTACGTTATATGTATGAGGAATAATTGCTACTTTTATCAAAACAGATTTTTTTGACTCTTTAACAATCTCAGCTATAGTTAATGAAACTCCGTTTACGGAAATTGAACCGACGTATATGATATTGTTTCTGAATTTTGATGAAAATTCTATAAAATATTCCCAGCTGTCTTTAAGTTGATTTATTTTTTTTACTATTCCAGTCGAATCAACATGACCCTGAACTATATGCCCGTCGAGTGTCGCATCTATTTTCATCGGTTTCTCGAGATTTACAAAACTACCGATTTTCAAATCGCCGAGATTGGTTTTGCTTAATGATTCGTTTATGGTTGTAAATTCAAATTTATGCCCTTTTACGGCTTCGACCGTCATACAGGCACCGTTTATTGACATGCTATAACCTTTCCTGACCCCGTTTAAATACTGCCTGATAGTAGGTTCTACTAAAAATTTAATGCTGTCTCCTTTTATTTTATTGGCGACAATATTGCCCATATCTGTTACAATTCCGGTAAACATTATTTCCCTTTTTTTATATTTTTATAATATAAAATAATATCTCCATTGGAAGTTATTACTTTATCCAAATTTAAAAATTTAGATTCCGATAATCTATTTAATTCAAAATCCCCGGAATAAGAAATACCTTTGCCTATAATCTTCGGCGCCACTATAAAATATACATCATCAAATAAATCTTCGTTTATAAACCGGCTGAATAAATTGCCCCCGCCTTCCACGAGTATACTGGCAATCTCAAGTTTAAATATTGATTTTAAAATTTCTTTCAGTGGAATATTATGATTAATTTCTTTTAAAAATATTTTATTTATTTCTTTGGCGGAGATTTTTTTTAATTCTGAATATTTTGAAGAAATAAAAGTATATGTATTTAAAAAATTTTCATCTGTATAAAGATTTAAATCAGATGGGAGTGACCCTTTCCTGTCGATTACAAATCTGAATGGATTTCTACCCTTTGTTCCACGAACTGTAAGGGATGGATTGTCGTAAATTGCCGTATTCTTGCCGATTAATACAGAATCGTACCGACTTCTTAATTTGTGAACAAATATTCTTGATTCATCGTTTGTTATCCATTTTGATTTAAAATTGTTTAAAGCAATTTTTGCATCGATGCTTTGAGCAATTTTAAGTGTTACGTATGGAGTAGATTTTGTTATGTATTTTACAAAAAATTTATTTAACTCTTCACATTCTTTTTCTAATATTCCCGATGTTACATTTATTCCGGATTCTTTTAATTTTTTTATGCCATTTCCGCTTACATTTTTATTGGGGTCGTTCATGCCTATTATTACATTCCTGATTTTATCTTTGATAATTGCTTCCGTACACGGAGGGGTTTTCCCAAAATGATTGCAGGGCTCGAGGTTTACATATAACGAGGTTCCATTTAAATTATAACCATTCTTTTTAGCATCGATAATGGCATTCACCTCGGCATGAGATTGTCCGAATACTTTATGAAATCCTTTTCCGATTATTTGGTTATTTTTAACTATTACGCTTCCAACAAGGGGATTGGGTGATACATAACCAATTCCTTTTTTTGCTAATTTAATGCACTCTTTGATGTAATATTCGTGTATGTTCACTTATTTTTTAATTTTTTCTTTATTAATGTAAGAACACTGTCTTTTGAATCCCTGTAGTATGTATATGTCGGAATATTTAATTCTTCAATATTAAATTTCTTTTTAGCTCTCCTGAAAAAATCCGAATCGTAAGAATAAATTTTCCGGAATCCTCCGAGCTCAAAAAAGACCTCTCTCTTTCCGAATAAAGTTGCACCGATTATGCAGTCATTTAAATGAATAAGCTTCTTTTTATTTCGCGCATCTATAACGTAAAAATCTTTTTCGTCGCCTTCTAATAAAGCAGGGGAGTGAATTAAGTCTACTTTCTTATTCTTTTTGAAAAAATTGACTCTTTTTTCTAAATGTTCCGGTGAATATTCATCGTCCGAATCAAGAAATGTAATAAATTCACCTTCCGCAATTTTCAACCCTGTGTTCAAGGATAATACAGTATGCCTGTTAGAATGCCGTATGTATTTAAAATTATTGTGCTTTTTTAATATTGGGAATAAAATTTTTTCTACAGCATCTGTGCTTCCGTCATCGATTATAATTAACTCATAATTTTTAAAGGTTTGTATTAGAATAGATTTTATTGCCCGGATTAATTTTTGTTTCCTGTTAAATACGGATAATATTACCGATACTTTGTATTTTGTTAAATTTATATTCATCAATCAGGTTGAGTATTATTTAGCACTTACTAAAGCACCTTTTTTCATCCATTGCTTGGGGTCTAAGGGTGTTGTATCGCGCCAGAGTTCAAAATGGAAAGATTGCCCGTTCAAATTTTCACCTGTCTTCGCTATGATTTTACCGGCAGGGACTTTTTCATTTATACTTACATTTATTTCTTTTAAAATCGAATAAATTGTTCTGTAATTATTATTATGGTTTATTATCACTGTAGTGCCATAAAGTGGAATATAAATTATATCTTCAACATATCCGTCTGCCACGTTTTTAACGAACGAACCTTTTGCTATGGAGACATCCACACCATTATTATAAATGACCGATCTGGTTGAAGGGTCAACTGATTTTCCGTAATCGGAAATTATATCCAAACTCTGAACCGGCAGTATCAATAATCCTTTGAGCCCGTCAAACGATATATTTTTATAAGTTATATTAGAATCGGTTTTGTAAATAAAATCTTCAGATATCATTTTCATATCATTTTGTCTCTTTGTAATTAGATATTCCATTTTTCCGATTTGTCTGATATAGTTTTCATTTTCGTCTTTTCTTTGCCTGATAATATTTTCTATCTTGTTCTTTTCATCTGTTATTTGTCTGTAATCATCTTTTTTCTCATTAATATATTTATCAAATTCATCTTTGCTCATTTTCAGAATTTTTTGCTTCTCTTCGATCAATGACTGTTCCTGGTTAATTCTAAAAAAATCATTTTTTCTTATTTGCGATATTTTATTCATGTACTCGAGTCTTGTATAAAAATCGTTAAATGATTTTGATGAAAACAATATTTCTAATTCATAATCCGTACCATTTTTGTATAACCAAAGAATTTTTTTCCTGAAATCTGATTTTAGTTTATCGATTTTCCCTTTATATTTTATATAATCGGCTTCGGTAGTAATTAGTTTTTCTTTGAAATCTCCTTTCGGGAAATTACTGTTGGAAATAAGTGAAGACAGAAGAATAATATTGTCGTTAATTTCCCGTAATTTTTGATTTTGTAAATTTATTTCGTTAAAATTCTTTTTTATAAGATCATTTAAATAACCTATTTCATAATTATATACTTCAATTTGTTTTTGCAAATCGTCCTTACGGTCATAATCTGCGTAAACAAAATTAACCACTAAAGCCAGGTAAATTATATAAAAAAATATATTCTTCATTTTAATCCCAGTTTATTTCTTTCGCACTTTTTGGTATTTTCAGTTTAAAATTCAGATAATTATTGTTGATCGTTTTATCGGTATAATTTAACCATAGATGCTGTTTCTCTTTCGGCTTATTTACAGTAATATTTGATGGAAAATACAAATTGTTTATGTTTTCATAATTAGTATATTCCGCGTTAAATAATAATTGTCCGGATTTATTATATATATTATATTTGTTAATTAAAAAGTATTTAGAATCCACCCAATATTTTTTTACTTCATCTTTGTCAGAATCAACTATTGTAAGAACTATATCACTTCCTTCTTTTGTCAAAGTTGAATTTGAATCACCTGTATCATCAAAAACAACTGAACCGCTGAAGCTGTTAATTAAATCGTCAAAATTAATTTTAAAGTTCAGTATTGCACTCAGATTTGCAGAACTCGAATTTCCTCTAAATACTATATTATCCATTGCATTGTAATATATGAAATTTTTTCTTGTAATCAGCATACTCGCAACCGATAATCCGAAAGGACCTTCTATTTTTACAAATATACTATCCGGTTTAATAATGCTTACAACCATCGACCCGCTGTTGCTCATTTCGGGTGTGTCGATTGTTATATCTCCTTCAGCGTTAAACGATCTAAGCCTGGATGAATTATCACTTATTTTTCTTTTTATTTCTCCGATAGTCCATTCTATTTTTGTGTTGTTTGCATCTCCGCTTTCATGTCTGGATGCTGAACAGGAAATCACAAAACAAAAACAAAAACACATCAGAATATTCGATATTAAGAATAATGTGTAATTCGTTTTTTCTCTCATGATTTCAACGTCTCTTCTACAAATTTATACAATATATTTTTTGAAAATGGATTATTGAAGTCAGAAAATTTTTCCGGGTGCCATTGTATGCCGAGTAAAAAATGATTACTGCTCTTATTTAAATATTCTATTCCCTCTACAATCCCATCGGACGACTTTGCATTCACGGCTAAACCTTCTCCCACCCTGTCGACAGATTGATGGTGTGTGCTGGTTACAATTCCATTTTCAAGACCGATTATATTTTTTAATATTGTTCCTTCATATATATTCACTTCGTGCATTCTTGGTTCCTCTTCCGAGATTTTATTGTGATTAACATTCCGGATTGATTCAATATCATAAATCAGGTTGCCTTTATAATAAACATTAATTAACTGGCAGCCCCTGCATATCCCGAGAACGGGTAAATTTTTTTCGATTGCTTGTTCGAGTAGTTTTAATTCGAAACCATCCCGCTCAGGTATAAAATTTCCTCTTTCTTTATCAGTTTCCCAATCACAATAAATTTCAGGGTAAATGTCCACTCCGCCCGTAAGTATGAGCCCCTTACAATCGTTAATTTTTGTTAAATCTTCCTTTTTATTCCAATCCAGGATTTCGTAAGCTACGTTAAAATAATTCAGCCAGTCCAGGTATCTTTCGAGACTTTTATTTGGCTTCGAGATTCCAATTTTCTGCATAATTATTAAAATAGTTTAAATATAGTATTTTGAAATTTATCAAACCCTTTTTCAAAATAAACTGATATTTTTAAATAATAAACAGGATATTTATCTGTAAATTCTCTGAAATGTTTAATTTTAATAAAATCTTTTTCGGTTGTTATGAATGATATATCATCAGAATAATATTTTATTAAATTTTCTATATCACTTTTTTCATATTCAAAATGATCTTTGAAAGATATTTTTTCCTTTATGCGGAATCCTTTATCTTCCAGAGCCAGAAAGAATGAATCCGGTTTTGCGATTCCGCAAAATGCTATTAACGGTTTATCTATTATAATATTTTCTGCTTTATCACTATTTATTGAATGATAATGGTAATTTATGTTATAAATTTCATTACAATAATTATCAAAATCTTTTGATTCTTTTGAAATATCGAATTTAAAGTTTTTTAATATTATATCTGCTCTATTTAAATTTCTTAAGCCTTCCCTTAAATTACCCGCAGGTAATACATACGAATTTGAAAATTTATTTTTATATATATCATTCATATCTAAAAGTACCAAATCTATATTTCTTGCAATCTTTCTGTGCTGAAATGCGTCATCGAGAATAATTACATCGGGTTTGAATTTTGCTGTAATATACTTTGCTGTTTCATACTTATCATTTCCTACGGCTATTATTACATTTTTTTGATTTTTGAAATATTCTGCTATCATGTAAACTTCATCTCCGCATTCATCAGGCCCGCATAATATTTTAGCACCGTCAAAAACCAATAAGCTTTTATTCGTTTTGCGTTTGTATCCTCTCGATATGACTGCAATTCTCTTATTTGCGTTTATTAATTGTTCAGCCAGCAAAATAACCGTTGGAGTTTTTCCGGTCCCCCCCGTAGATATGTTTCCTACCGATATAACCGGAACACCGGGAGAATATGTTTTGAATAATCCGATATCATAAAATTTGTTTCTTATATAAATAATTATATAATATATCGCTGTGAAAGGAAGCAATAATATCCTTAAATTCATAGTTCTTCTATGATTATGTCCTGTGCACTTTTAGCAACAGGTGTATTTATAAATATTTCTTTCACGAGCCTTAAGTTCTTTATCATATTTTCCCTGTATTCCATATCCAGTATAATCTTATTACCTTCATTGTATAAATTATCAACAGTCATTTCTCCCTGTAAAAATTCTGAAACAATTCTTTTATTTAAAAGAATATTCGGAAGGGACACATACTTCACATTTGATAACATCTTAACAATGTAATAATTTAAATAATTTGCTTTGTATGCCGTTACGAATGGTGTTCCCAAAAAAGCACATTCTAAAGTGGAAGTACCAAATTTTGTAAATACGAGATTGGAATTCAATAAAGTTTTGTAAATATTTGAACCCGTATTAGGAATTAAATTGAAATTATTATTAAGCTTGCCTTTTTGATATTTTAATAAATCTGTGTTTGATGGGTAGACTACATTAATTCCCGCATTAAATTTTTCTGAAAACCTGTTCGCCGTATTTGCAAGAACGGGATACATCCTTTTAATTTCTTCCTCACGCGTTCCCGGCAGTATTGTAATGATTATTTTATCATTCGCAATTTTATTATTCCCGAATAGAAAATTATCGATTCTATTAATTAATGGATGTCCGACATAATCGGCTTTTATACCTTCTTTTTCGTAAAAATCAACCTCAAAAGGAAAGATCACAAGCATTTTATCCAGTATATGTTTCATCTTTTTTACTCTGCTTTTATGCCATGCCCAGATTTGCGGAGAAATATAATAAATTATTTTTCCCTTAAAATTTTTCCGAACGGATTCGGCAATTTTTAAATTAAATCCGGGAAAATCTACAAGTATCAAAATATCAGGATTTGTGCGCATTATATATTCTATAGTGTCATTTAATACGGATTTTATTTTTGCATAGTTCTTGATTACAGACGAAAATCCGATAAAATTTATTTCTGAAAAATTATGAATCAGTTTTACATTTTCACTTTTTAATAACTCACCGCCTATACCCGAAAAAGTAATGTCATCTCGCTTTTTTTTAATGGATTTTATTAATTCAGCACCGTGCATGTCACCCGATGTTTCACCGGTAATTATGAAAATATTTTTTTTTGACTGCTCCAAAGTGATAAATTAATTTGATAATAAATTCAATATAATTAAATATTTTTTGTATTAAAACAAATAAATCAATTTTAATGATGGAATGATATTAATCATTATTGAGGGAGATATCCTGAAATTATTATTAATAAAAATAATTATTAAGAATTTAAGAAGATTGTTTTATAATCTGATTGACAACCCACTTTGGCCGCATATAAAACTCATCGTGCCTTTATTTGAAAAGATTGCATTATACTTTCCTTTTAAAGTAAAAAAGAGGCTATTTGTTAATACAATTTCTCCTCCAAAACCAGCATTACCTCCCCAATTAAATTCTGTCGAAGAGGCAAAACTACCTTGTGGAGTCGTATAAGAACTAAAAAAATGTATATAAGGTCCGGTTGCTGCTTCGAAATAGAAACTTGACCTGACACCTCTCGCCCGCCAGTAAAACCTTGAACCAACGCCAAAAACTAAATAACTGCTACTCGGTGCTAAAGAATCTACCGGGCTTAAAAAATTGAAATGTGATTCGAAAAACAACGCAGTCTCTCTGTTTATTCTGTATGATAAATCAAAACCGGCATTTCCGCTCGTGTAATAATTATCTGATAATACAAACATAGGAACTATAAATCCACCTAAAGGAGTTATTTGAAAATAACCCTTGATTTTATATCCCTTCATTTCTGGATTCATTTTTGGATTTGTATAGTCTTGGGGATAAATATTGGAGACGAAGCCAGTTAATATGATAATAAATAATAAATTATATATATTTTTCATTTTTTAACTCCAAGAATAAGAACCACAAATCTTATTCTATGCTGGTTTAAAGATTATGTTATTTAATAATTATTCTCCAATTCCCTTCTCGTAAATTAACTATCATAAAAATAATAGTCAATAGATTAATATCTAAAGTTATACTTTCGGCAAATTGTATAACCTCTGTTTTTATAATTAACTTTTTAATATATAATAGATATAAAATGCAAGTATTAAAAAAGTTATTATAGATATTGATTGTAAAGACCTTTTTTCAGAATTCAGACCATTTTTAATATCAATCTTTATGTCTGATTTCAAATCTTCAGGCAAGTTACATTTTTTTGGAATGAACCTGTTTACTATTTTTTTATATGAAATAAATTTATCTTTAAATGTATTTTCAAGATATTCTTCTTCTTCCAAAATAATACAATAATATTGAAATATAAAGAAGGTAAGTGCAATTATCTGCAAATACGGGAAAAGTGATAAACTCATTAATCCCAAACCAAAATAAATTGTGATATTTCCAATGTATAAAGGGTTTCTAACAAATCCAAAAGGTCCCTGTGTTACCAGTTGTGTCCCTCCGACGCCGGATGTCNNGGCATAGCTGACTGCCCGCAACCTGATAAATTCCCCGCAAAAAGTTATAAGCAAGCCGATAATAATACTAATTAATGTTGGTTTCATAAAAAGTATCATTAATATAACAAATGGCAATGGCGAGTAACTTCTGTATCTAAAAAATATTTTTCCTAAATTTTTCATTTTATATTTAAATTTTGTAAAAAAACTATCCACCTAAAAAAACATCTCTTCTCAATATTCTTGCATTTTGTCTTTGCCTAATCTTGTGTTTGATTTTCAATTTTTCCAGTTTGTTGATTATATCATTAAAATTCTTGAATTCATAATAAGTAATATTATTCTTCCAGCAGTATGATGCTAATCTTTTTTTAGCGAAAACAATATCCGCATAATTACTTGCACAATAATCCGAAACTCCATCACCGATAAAAACCGATATTTCATTATCCCAGTCATTTGTATTATTTATAAGTATATTCCTTTTACTCATTCCGCAATAATTACATACTTCATCAGTATAAGGAAAATCGCAGCTTAATTTAATCTTACCATTTTCATAACTGCGAATTAATTTATTGCTGAAAAATTTTAAATTTAATTTTTCCCGTTCAAGAATATAATTTATATAATAATCAAGGCCTTCGCTTAAAAGGAAAATTTCATATCCATTTATTTCGCAATATTTTAAGAAATCCCTGAAATAATCGTCTAATTCTTCCTCGTCAATATACTCGTTGAATTTTTCAAAACTGAAATTTTCTACCAGAGCAAGCTCTCTTACATTGCATTCGCGGGAGGTAATTACGTTGTTTATAAATTCATCACATACTATCTGAAATTTTTCTTTATCTTTGATAAATTTTCCGAGTGCCGATACCCAAACATCATTTTTTGTCACGGTCCCGTCAAAATCACAAAATATTTTTAATTTGGGTTCTTTTTTTGTTATCTTACCGGTGCTTTCCAAATTAATTGTTTTTAAATTTTGTTTCAACAATAGTAGTAACGCCGGGTTCCTGCATAGTTACACCGTATAATTTGTCGACTTTTTCCATTGTTCTTTCGTTATGCGTAATCAAAATAAATTGTGTATTCTGAGAGAATTTTCTAATCATCTTGTTGAATCTCGCTAAATTAGCGACATCAAGTGGTGCATCAACTTCGTCTAATATGCAAAATGGAGATGGTTTTACGAGATAAATTGCAAAAAGCAGTGCTATGGCAGTTAATGTCTTTTCTCCGCCGGATAGCAATTCTATCGAGGTCGGTCTTTTGCCTCTTGGTTTTGCTATGATTTCTATTTTAGCTTCCAGAGGGTCATCTATAACTTTGCCGTCTTCATCTTCATCATAAACTAATTTTAAATTTGCCTCATCACCTTCCTGGAAAAGTTCTTTAAAAATATGAATAAAATTCTGACGGATTTGTTCGAATGTCTTTAGGAACCTTTCCCTGGCTTCCGTATTTATTCGTTCTATTGTTTTTCGTATATCTTTTTCTGATTCAATCAGGTCGTTTCTCTGGTCAATCATTTTTTGAAGTTCTTCCTTTTCAAATTCAAAATCCTGCCATACCATTTGCTGGTAACCGCCTAATTTTTTCAGTTTATCCGTAAGGTCGTCTGCTCTTTCTCTGGTTCTGTCTATATCGATTTCATCTGTTGCTGTGATAAATTCTTCAAGCACTTTTATAATGTTTTCACTATTCTTTAATTCTTCAAAATTTTCCGAAATTCCGGTTTCGTATTTCTTAGTTATATAATCATTTAACTGGCTTGATTTCAACTCATTTTCTTTTATTCTTATCTGGGAGTCAATCAGTTTTTGCGACACTTTGTCAAATTGTTGCCTTTTGCTTCTTTGCTCTAATTCTATCCTGTTCTGTATTAATTTCTTCTGGTCGAATATATTTTTTTCTTTGTTATATTTTTCCGATATGTTTTCTTCAGCCTGTCTTAGTTCAGTTAATTTCTTTTCATTTTCCTCAATCTTCGCAGATAATTCTTTAAGTAAGTCATTTTCTTCAGTGATTTGTACGCTGTTCTTTATAATTTGCTGTTTTTGAAAATCAATTGTATTGTTTATACGATGAAGAGTTGATTCTTCGTTTTTAAATTCATTCCTTAATTTGGTTAATTCAAGATTGAAGCTGTTATAATCATTCAGAAATAACCTGTAATTTTGCTCTATTTCGTTAAATTCGTCAGAAAGAAAAGATAATTCTTTATCGAGATTCGATTGCTCGTTCTCACTTTTTATAACATTTTCTATCAGAACATTGATTAGGCTGTCTAATGTTTTATTTTCGGATTTTATCTCATTATAAGTCTTTTCATTAAAATTTATATTCTTGTTTATTTCTTCAATTTTGAAATTACTTATTGAAATATCCTTGGTAAGTTCGTTGACGTTTTTTGTTAATTCATCAACTACGCTTTTATACCTTTCTAATTCAATCTTCTTATTTTCATCTTTTAGCTTATTGAGGTTTATTTCAAATTCTTCTATTTCTTTATTAAAAATATCATATTCCTGAATTAATTTTGCAATCTGCTTTTCCCTGCCTAATCTTACGCTTTCTTCTTTTACCTTTCCACCTGCCCTTATAAAACTTTCTGTGACAATGTCTCCGGCAAGAGTTATAAATTTATAATAATTATCTTTAGAAAGCCTGAAAGCTGTTTCAATATCTTCAACAATGATGTATTCATCGAGGATATATCTCATAAGTAATTTGTGCTCTTTATTATTGCACCTGACCAGTTCATCTGCAAATCCATATACGCCCTTTTCTGTTAAAAATTCGGGTTTATAGTCCCAGTATCCTCCGAGAAAAGGATTTTTGTAAGTCAGCTTATCATTTAAAATAAATGTAACTTTACCTTTATCCGATTCAGTTAAATTATTGATTAATTTATTAAGTTCTCTCGAATCATCGAGAATTAAATAATTTGTAACTTCCCCTAACGCCGTTTCAATTGCAATTTTAAATTTATCATCCGTTTCTATCGAATCAATTAACGTGATTATGTTTTCGAATTTTTTATCCTTAACAAGGTATTTGATGCCTTCGGCATAATCTTCGAAGGTTTCAAGAAGATTTTTAAGATATGTTATTTTGCTGTTTCTCTTTTGCAGCTCTAATTTTTTATCGGAAAGTGTTTTCTCGTATTCGTATATTTTTTCCGCATATCTGTTTTTTAATTCAGTATACTTCAAAAATTCAGAATCGGCTTTTTTCAGTGCTTCGTTTGCTATTTTATGTTTGCTTTCAAATATATTTTTATCGTTTTCTAATTCTTTTACACTGACCAAATTTTTCTCGTTAACTTCCGATATTCTTTTAAGCCTTTCGAGATTGTTGTCTAATTTAATTTTATTTGACTGATAGTTACTTTTATTTTCGTTAACAATTTTATTGATGTCCTTTAATTTTATCCCGATTGATTTAATGTCATCTTTTTTCTCGTTTATTACTTTTATTGTGGAATCTACTTTTTCTTTCTTTTCGTAGAGTGAGTTTTCCGAAATATCGATGGTGCTTTGTAATACAGAAACTTTATTTTTTAATTCAATTATTTTTTCTGAATTTTTTTCAATATTTTCTTTAAGGTTATTATTTTCACCGCTTAACCTGTTGATATTTTTTTCATAATTGTCTATTTTTTCTTCTGTTACCAGATTGATTTTCTCTATTTCATTTATACTTTCTTTTTGTCCGGCTAATTGTAAACTTAAATCATTTAAAGTGGTTTCAAATGTTTGTATTTCATTATGTATTATATCGTATTTGTCATCATTTTCCTGAATTTCGATTGAAAGCTTTTCTTTCAAAGAAATATTTTCATGCTCATGGTCTTTTATTTCTTTTATTTCGTCTATTAATTGTTTAAAATCATAATTACTTATGAATATTTCGAGATTTTTTAAATTTTCTGATATAACTCTTGCTTCTTCATTTCTTCTTGCCTGCCGTTCCAGTGAATTAACATTTCTTTGCTTTTCACGGATAACATCATTAACCCTTTGCAGATGTTCGTGTACCGATTCGAGACGGTTAATTGTCAAATCCCTGTTTTGTTTGTAAGAAACTATTCCCGCCGCTTCCTCGAACATTTTTCTTCTGTCATTTTTAACTGCTGAAAGCATCAACTCTACCATCTTTAACTCGATTACGGAATAAGAATCAGGACCTATTCCCGTGTCAACGAAAAGATTCCTTATATCCTTCAACCTTACTTTAGTTCCGTTTAAATAATATTCCGTATCACCGCTTCTGAAAAACCTTCTCGCAATTTGCACCTCCGAATATTCCGTCGGTAATATATTTTTGCCGTTTTGAATTGTGAGAGAAACTTCGGCTACACTCAGCGGTTTTCTTTTTTCAGTTCCGTTAAATACCACATCTTCTCTTCTTGCGCTTCTTAATATTCTATCTCCCTGTTCTCCGAGTACCCATCTAATTGCATCCACAATATTGGATTTCCCTGAACCGTTCGGACCTACGACTGCCGATACTCCGCTGTCGAATTCGATGACCGTCTTCTCAGGAAAAGTTTTAAAACCGAATATTTCTAATTTAGATAGATACAATTAGTTAGTAAATTTATATTCTGTAACTTAAAATTAAATTTATTATTCTTATAGTGGAATGAATAAAATTAAAATACACATAAAAGCCGCCTGTAAAAAATATTAATGTTAAAATACCGTAAATATATGTTTTTAGAGCAGGAGTCTCAAATATTATCCTTATACTTGAGATTAATTTTACTAATGAATACAGTAATAAAACTGCGAATAAAATTATTGACCAGGAAATATATTCCGTATTAGACGAAATTAATTTATAAAATATCATACCAACCGGCAGAAATATCAACATAGGTATGAATGACCAGATGGTCGCAGTATAAACGGTTCGGAAATACACTTTTCTATATGAAAATCTGTTCAGAAGAAAAACTATACCACCGATTAAATGTAAAAAGGCAAGAGAAATTAATATTGTTAATGACAAAATTTTCAAAGGTGAATTTGCAATATCAGAAAATATCATTTTTCCTGTGCTATTCGATATTGTGTTTGCTATAATCATATCGAAAAGTATATTGCTTCTCAAATAATATATTAATGAAGAGAAATATAATGCTATGCTTGATGCAATCAGAAGACTCAGAATCAAATTTCTCGTCGATGATATCACAATTTGTTCCTTGATGAACATTGTAAAATTTTTCGGTGTAATTATACTCTTCAGTCTATTTTCTTTAAAATATCTGAGTTTGCTTAACAGAGAAATAAATATAATTATTACAGTGATTCCGAAAATTATGAATATATAATTTAAATCGGTATATCGTTTTTCGCCTGAACCCTCGGGAATTTTTTGAAAACTCTGATTATAATTTATTCTTTTCAATATTCCCGCTGAAAATTTCGGCTCCCTGTAGTAGTCGAAAATACCGTCTGTTTTTAAATATTGATTTACACTCTGAGGAAAATTTAACGGTAAACAACTGTTCCAGTCTGCAAATGAAGATACAAAATTTCCGAAAAATGAGTCTGTAAATGTTTTATGTGATTCAGATAATAACTTAGACTGCGCTTCAATCGAAAATAAATCCCCGAACCCGTTCCTGTTATCATTAGTAACACAAATACCGTAAGAAGCAGCAAATATTATCCTGTTATTTCTATTGCCGGCTCTGATTTCATTTACATTTTCCTGAATTTTTTCATAATTACGCGTTGAAAAGTTTATTCCTTCAAAATCAGCAAATTCCTGGCAAATATCATCTTTTATATTCTTTGTTGTATAATACATCGGTCTTCTTGAATCCAAAGCGGAAATATTATTTTTCATTAATTTGACGTATGCAACAGCCGGCTTGCAACTGACATCGAAGTTATTCCCGATTCCCCATGCTACTATGCAGGGAGAACTCATATCTCTTTTTATATTACTTTCCATATATTCTTCCGCATCCTGAATATATTTTCTCGATGATAATGTTATCTCCGGAACTTCGTTAAATGGAATTTCCTGGAGTAAAAATAAACCTATACGGTTGCAAATATTAATAATATACGGATGAGCTGACCTTCCCGGAACCCTTATGCAATTAAAACCATAGTCCTTTATTTTTAACAGATCTTTTTCAGTTTCGAAATAATCAAGTGCTGAACCCGATTTCGGCTGGTCCTCATAATAATTAATTCCGTTAATTTTTACAGGTTTTCCGTTAACCATCATATTATCAGGCCGGAGTTTGATATTGCTGAATCCGGATTCAAATATTTTATAATCAATTATTTTATCCTGTGAATATATTATGGTTTTGATTAAATATAATTCGGGAGAATCTGCAGACCATAATAAAGGATTTTTTAATATGAATTCGTTGGTAATATTTTGCGTCTGGTAATCTACAATATTTATTTTGCCCGTGCTGCTTTCAGCTGCTGTTTCACCGGTGGATTTTCTAATTACTAAAGTCTTTATTGTAAAATCTTTTGATTCTGTTTTTAAATTTGAAAGGTTTTCGGAATTAACATCTATTACATTCGTTATTCTGACGGAATTATCTGATTCAAACTGATAAGAGAATTTTGTAAAAAAAATAAAAATTTTCGGAACGGCTATAATGTAAATATCCTTGTTGATACCGCCGTAATTATCGGAATAATTAATCTGGTTCGCTAACGGGATTGTACTTGAATTATCGAGTTTACTTTCGATTTTTACAAAAATTTCGTTGTCATTTTTTATAACATTTTCATCTAGCGGTAATATGTAAGAATCAAAACCGCCGAAGTGACGGGTAATGAAGATATTATTTATTTTCACTTCAGATTCGTAATTTATGCCTTCGGCGACTAAAAGAAAACAAAAATATTTAAGCAAAGAATCGGATACTTTGAAATCTTTTTTGAAAAGAGCAGTACCATTATATTTATAAGCAGAAGGAACAGAAATATTGGAATAATTTAATCCATCATCGAAGGAAACATTCCATTTTCCATTTAAATCGATTTTAATTCTTTTGTCACTTTCCCAAAAAAGACCTTTATTTACAGTATCTTTTACTAAAGGACGCTCAAAAACTTTAATTTGAGAATATGTCTCTTTTACAAAAAATGACAGGAATATTATTAAGAATAAACTTAGAAAATTATACTTTTTCAGCAAAAAAATTAATAATTTATATCAAAAAAATTAGAAAAAATAAGTTAATTATTAATAATTTAAATGGAAATGTAAAAAGCGGTCAAAAACAATGTTAAATGTTAAATGCTGGATACTGGATACTAAAATACGAAATATGAGTTCATGAGATTAAATATAACAATTGATTAAATCGAGGAAACTTGAATAAGCTCTTAATTTAACATTTAAAATTTAACATTTAAAATTGGAAGAAGTACGCCCGATTGGATTCGAACCAATGACCTATAGCTTAGAAGGCTATTGCTCTATCCGGCTGAGCTACGGGCGCATAAATCAAAAAATCGTATATATTATTTCAATTTAGTCAAAAATGAAATTTTATTAAAGAGATAAAATAATATATTTTTTAAAATTCGAAAATTATAAAATTCGTAAAATTTATAAAATTAATATTATTCTTTAACTTCTTAACTTCTTTAACTTCTTAACTTCTNNACTTTATAACTTTATAACTTTATTACAACTACTTCGCACTGCTTTTCTTAGGAACATATCCAATAACATTATCCAATTTAGCTTCTTTCAGGTTTGCTCCTTTTAGTTCTGCATACCAAAGATTGGCTCCGTATAAATTCGCACCGGATAATTTTGCATCTGTTAAATTTGCTCTTAGAAATACTGCTNNCCTGAAAGCTCTGCATTCTGCAGATTTGCGTTGCTTAAATTTGCATCAGTCAGATTTGCATCAGTCAGATTTGCTCTCCAGAGTACGGCTTCGCTTAAATTTGCCCCCGAAAAATCTGTTCCCTGCAGATTAGCACCTGAGAGTTTTGATTCCGATAAATCAATTCCGCTCAAATTATGTCCTGATAAATCCGCACCCTGCAGATTAGCACCCGAGAGCTTTGCTTCCAATAATTTTGCTTCAGTAAGTTTTGCACGCCAGAGTTTTGCTTCCGATAACTTAGCTCCCGATAAATCTGCGTCTGTAAGTTTTGCATCGCTTAAATCTGCACCGGTTAAATCAGCTCCCTTTAAATTATGACCGGAAAGGTCTGCACCCTGCAAATCCGTTCCTTTTAAAATTGTTTCGGATAAATTTACGCCGTTAAGATTGGCGCCATTAAGTTTTGCTTCCGATAAATTTGCCCCCGTTAAATTAGAGCCTGTAAGATTTACACCTGATAAATTGGCTTTCGCAAGATTAGCACCGGATAAATCCGAGTTTTGTAAGTTTGCGTTTGTAAGATTAGCACCTTGCAATTTTGCATTTGTTAAAACTGCTCCTTCTAAATTCAAAGGTCTGTGTGTTACACCATAAGAACTCTGTGCAATTAAGCACCACAAATCTGTGTCAGTCAATACTCTTTCTTTCTGCATTACTATTTTTAACCTCCATTTTAATATGTTGAATGCAATTTAGGAAAATTAATCATTAAAATTTATTTACTTTTTAATGCATATTTTAAAAATGGGAAAAATACAGTTTATAAGAATTTATTTCGTGGTTCAATAGCCACGACTTTTAAGTCGTGGATTCAGATCGCTTTTAAACGGGCTTTAGCCCAATACTCATAAAAGTTTAGGGCTAAAGCCCTGTTTTGATGAAATTATTCCACGAGCTCAAGCTCGTGGCAATTGAGCAAGAAAGTTTGTCATCGTTTTTTCAAGCTATGATATTATTTTACCAAGCAGGAGCTTGGTAATAAGAACGACGAATATTATAAATAAATTTTGTAACAATTCGACAATAAATTATGTTAACAATAAAAGGAATCACCGCAAATTCGATTCCAAATGCATTTTATATGCCAAATTTCATTGTAAATACTTTTTATCTTGAGTATCTTATTTTTTTAAAAACCAAAATATTGCAAATTGGATATAAATATCAAAGACTTAGTTAACTGTAAAAAGGAACTTGAAGCCGTGCTTACGTATGAGGAACTTACTCCCCATTTTGAAAAAGCCATGATAGATTACAGAAAAAAGGTTCAGATTCCGGGATTCAGAAAAGGGAAAGCACCGATTCAAATTGTTAAAAAAATGTATGGAGATTCGATAGAATATTCCGCACTCGAAGATATTGCGAATAATACATTCAAAGATTATATAATCGAAAATAAAATACAAATAGTCGGAATGGGTTCACTTGCCGATATGGATTATAAGCCAAAAGAAAAATTTACTTTCAAAGTCGAATTTGAAACTCTGCCTGAAATCATCCTCAATGATTATAAAGGATTTGAACTTACTAAAACAAATTATGTAATCGATGACTCTCTTGCCGAGGAAGAAATCAAAAAAATAAAGTTAAAAATGGCGACTTACGAAATCGACGGACAGGCTCTGGACGAAGAATATATGGTTACCATAGATTTGCAGGAAACCGATAAATCCGGAAATCCCATCATTGGAAACGTTTCTAAGGATTTACGTGTTTACTTAGGTGATAAATACCTGGAAAAAGAATTTAAAGTTGCATTATCGAATATACGGGAGAACGAAGAAAAATTAATCGACACGATAAACCCGAAAGGGGATTCTGTAAAGTTCAAAGCAACCGCAAAAAAGATTGAAAAGATTATCTATCCTGAATTAAATGAAGAGAACTTGAAAAAAATAACAGGTAAAGATGACGTAAAAAACGAGGAAGAGCTATTTGCATTTATAAAAAAAGAAATACAATCACAGTATGATGAAATTTCTTCATCAAATTTAAGGGATGCAGCGCTCAAGGAATTAGTAAAATCGAATGATGTCAATGTGCCCGACCATTATGTAAATTTAATTCTTGACGATTTTTATAAGGATTATAAAAAACGTCATGCAGGTCATACTCATCATAAGATTCTGGATGAAGAGGAATTTAAAAAAGAGAATAAAGCAGATGCGATATTTAACGCAAAATGGTATCTTTTAAAAGACAAATTCATCGAGCAGGAAAAACTTGAAATTAATGATGATGATATTAAAAAATTCGCCGAAAAAAACGCATCGATGCTGAATATTCCTGTAGATAAACTGGTAGAAATATATAAAGCGAATAATGAATTGAATTCAAGGTTATTATCGAATAAAGTTCTCGATATGATTATTGAAAATGCGACTGTAAATGAAGTCGAAGAAATAAAAAGACCCGGGGAGAGGAACGAAGGAAACGATTTAATTTCATAAACTAAATTTAAATAAATATGGATTTCACAAGCATAATTAAGAGTAGAGAAGCAGAATTAAATGCATCGCTCGACAAAGCAAAAAGGATACAGAACCAGCTCATCCCGATAGTCGTTGAATCAACGTCAAGAGGGGAACGGGCTTACGATATATATTCAAGGTTATTAAAAGAGAGACTGATATTTCTCGGAACTCCAATCTTCGATGAAATTGCTTCTCTTATTGTTGCACAGTTGTTATTTCTGGAATACGAAGACCCCGATAAAGATATTATGCTCTACATTAATTCTCCCGGTGGAAGCATATCAGCAGGATTAGCTATCTATGATACAATGGCGTATATCAGGTGCGATGTTTCGACGACGTGTGTAGGAATGGCAGCATCTATGGGTCAGATTCTCTTAACAGGCGGTGCCGCAACAAAAAGGATAGCATTACCGAATTCGAAAATAATGATGCACCAGCCGCTTGGCGGAACACAGGGACAGGCTACCGATATAGAGATTTATACAAAAGAAATGTTGAGAACACGTGATACCATTTACAATATAATTTCAAAACACACAGGCAAAACGGTGGAACAGATTGCTAAGGACGCAGAACGTGATAATTATATGACAGCTGAAGAAGCTAAAACATATGGTTTAATCGATATGATTCTCAGCAAACGCGAAAAACCGGACAAGAAAGATAAATAAAATTTTTTAAAGGATATTATCAAAACCTCTCGTTCCCATTCTACGGAGAGTGTTTGAAAACAATATATTTAGCTCAATTGCCACGACTTTCAAGTCGTGGTTAAGATTATCCAATATTAGGGCTTTAGCCCAAAATGCCTTTAGGTTAAGGGCTAAAGCCGAATAATGGTTTTAATTTCCCCACGAGCTAAAGCTCGTAGCAATTGAGAATTGATATTTTAACAGCGTTTTCGTACACACGCTACGGCGTGGGAACGTGGTTTGTATTTAGAGTTTATTTTAATCGATTCAACGGTTCGTTATATTTACATCGTCAACTTGTAAAATATCAGAATGATAACAAATATACTACTGATTGTCACAATATTATTATCCGCAATTTGCATTTTAATACTCTTAAAGCAAAAACATCCATCTTTCATTAATTACATAATCTCATTCCTTATTTTTATTATTTGTTATTTCTGCGGAGGCTGGATTTATCTGAGTTTATACCTGAAATACATTTTTTTAATTGCGTTCATCATCACATCATTATTTTATTTTGCGAGATATCAGAGAGGAAACAAATCAGGGATTTTTAATTATACCTGGAAATTTTTTATAATTATTTTACTGATAATACCCGAATACAATTATTTTACGAGCAGGATATATCATTCCGAATCCATCAACCTGAATTTTCCGATGAAAGACGGAAAATATAATATCATAATGGGAGGTAGTAATAAGTTTGTAAATTTTATTCATTACAATACTTCCTTTTCGATTTATGCTTATGATATTGTAAAATTAAATTCTCTTGGAAGCAGGGCAAATACAATTTTTCCGAAAGCGCTCGAAGATTATGAAATTTACGGAAAGAAAATTTACAGTCCGTGTGCCGGCAAGATTATTTCAATCGATAAAAATATTCCTGACAATGTTCCAAATGAATTAAACGGTAAGGAAAGAGCGGGAAATTATGTGATTATACAAAATGAAAACAGGTTCATTATGCTTGCTCATTTAAGACCGAATTCAATAAAGATAAATAAATACGATTCCGTAAAAGTAAATGATTATATCGGAGAAGCAGGTAATTCAGGTTATTCTATAGAGCCGCATCTGCACATCGAGGTCCACGAACAAATTTCTTCAAACACAATCCCGGTGAGCATAATGTTCGACAACGAATTTTATACCTACAATGATGTTATAAAAAGATAAATTATTTTTTTTCCAGAAGAACGGAACGTCCGCCTTTAATAGTCAATTCTTCTTTTTGAGAGAAACCCGTTTTCATTGCAAACGATAAGGATTTTTCAAACGCTTCTTTTTTTACATGATCTGAAGGTTCGGAGAAAAGCAAGATTCCTCCGCTTTTAAGAATATTGTATAAATCTTTGAAAAGCATTTCTCTGTCAGGTACTTCGTGAGCCACCGCAAATAACAAAGCAAAATCAGCAGTGTTTTTTAAATCAACGAAATTATTTTCTTTTTTTTCAACCAGCTTCGTTTCGATAATTTTTTCGAATCCTGATTTAGTCGCGCGCTTCATTAGTCTGGATAGCATTCTTTTTTGTATATCTATACAATATACTTTTTCGGAATCTCCGACCAGTTTAGCCATTGTTAAACTGAAAAATCCCATTGCACTTCCGAAATCAACGGCTTTCATTCCGGGTTTTAAATACGGACTTAATATAGCTTCAGGGTCTTGTAACTTTTTCCTGTAAGGACAAATCAAAAAATAACCAAGCCACCAGGGACATACTCTCAACCACATAATTTATAAAATTAAAAATTTATAAAATTAAAAAATTAAGATTTTCGAATTAAGAATTAAGAAATAACGAATAAAAATATATTCATTTGTTTTATTTTTTAACATTTAACATTTACAACTACCTTTTTCCAATTTCCTATTTTCTGAGCACCGGTCTTTATTTAATAAATTCTATATACTTATTGGTATAATTATATACGACGGTATCAAATTGTTGAATGAAATCCTGACCGATTTTTCCATAAAAGTTCTTATCGGAAAAATTAGGCCTTTCAGCAAGCAAACTAATCTTTTTTAAAATGCAGGAATAATTCCCGATTTGAAGTTTTATATTATCGAGAATATATCCTTTATACGTATGCATCCCGCCTGCACCTCCCATAGTTATGTCTGTCAATGTATAATTACCTTCGATTTCACTTTTATTTTTCAACAGATACGGTTCATATAATGTTGAAGTATTAGCACCTGAATCAAACACGAAAGACAAAGTATCATTTTCGCAGATAACCTGTATAATGGGTGTGAATCCATCCATCGCCAGGTTACCCAAAGAAAGGCTATCAGGTATTAAGGGAATTGTCAGTTCATTATCTTTAGAAATTCTGACTTCTCCGAAAGCACGAATAATAGGATTTCCTATAACCCCTATAATTTTGTACGGACCGAAAGTCAGGCTTTCATCTTTCAATACATAAAAAGCAGCATTTTTAATTTTAATATCCCCGATAAATATTGAATCTGCG
>PNBM01000043.1 GCA_003135995.1 Ignavibacteriota bacterium
GGATGTCACCCTTGGAGGTTGAGATTAATCGTTTAAATGTAAATTTTATAAGGACAAACAATGAGAAAAATAGAATTGGTTGTAGTTTTAATCATCTTAGGAATTCTTGGTTTGCATTATATTTTTATTGCACAACCACAAGAGACTCCAAAAGATCAAATGAAAAATAATCAAAACAAATAACAAACTTAAAAAACAAAAAAATGAATACAAAAAACAAATTCGAATTTCAACCGTTACCTTATTCTTATGATGCGCTGGAACCATATATTGATAAACTTACATTAGAAATTCATCATGACAAGCGTCATAAAGCTTATTATGACAATTTCTTAAATGCAATAAAAGGTACCGATATGGAGTCTATGGATATTAAGAATATTTTCAGTAATATAAGTAAATACCCTATGGCTGTCAGAAACAATAGCGGTGGTTATTTTAATCATACCTTCTATTGGAAAAACATGAAAGCTCCGGGAAGTGAATTACCAACCGGTAAATTATCGGAAGCTATTGTAAAATCATTTAGCTCTTTTGAAGAATTTAAGAAACAATTTTCTGAAGCGGGTAAAACCAGATTCGGCAGCGGCTGGGCGTGGTTATGTCTTGATGATAAAGGCAGCCTGTTTATTTGTTCTACACCAAATCAGGATAATCCTTTAATGGATATAGCAGATAAAAAGGGAATACCTTTACTTACAATGGATGTCTGGGAACATGCTTATTATTTAAAATATCAGAACAAAAGACCGGATTATATAGATGCGTTCTGGAACGTTGTAAACTGGGAAAAAGTATCAAAAAGATATGAAACCGGCTTAAATTCTTTTAAGTAATTTATTTCATTCTTTTTGAAAATTTAATCGATTCTATCTATAAAATTAAATGTATTATTATATTTGCACGGGTCAATTTGACTGTTAACTATTAAAGTAAAACAGTTGGAAGACCCGGGTGGAATATTTTCTCTGACGCTTTTAAAACATTTATCTTTAGTGTAAAAAAACAGGCTGTAAGTCACAGGATGATTTACAGATTTAAGAAACCACAATAATTTAAAATATTTAACAATGGAAAAAGAAAAAATAAAATCAGGAATTGCCCGGGCAGAATATTTAGAAGTTGAACCAAATGTTCGCCTTCATATTACCGATGCAGGAGAAGGCAGACCTATTGTGTTAATACACGGCTGGCCTCTGAGTGAC
The DNA here is from genome assembly GCA_003135995.1 of Ignavibacteriota bacterium. Classification (GTDB taxonomy): domain Bacteria; phylum Bacteroidota; class Ignavibacteria; order Tepidaquicellales; family Tepidaquicellaceae; genus FEN-1257. The sequence continues at coordinate 1,206 of PNBM01000043.1, forward strand.
GAAATGTTTGAATATCAGTACTATGACTTAATGGAAAACAATTTTAGAGTTATTGGCATCACGTTAAGAGGTTTTGGCAAATCAGATAAACCTTATGGTGAGTACAATTATGATGTACATGTACAGGATATAAAAATTGTTTTAAAAAAACTGGCTATTAAAGATGCTGTCTTAGGAGGCTTTTCAATGGGAGGGTCAATTGCCATTCGTTATGCATCGATGGATGATGAAGCACGTATATCCAAACTCGCTTTATTCGGTGCAGCGGCTCCAATCTGGACACAAAGAAAAGATTTTCCATACAATCTTCCTAAAAGTGCGGTTGATGATTTAATTGAACTGAACTATAAGGACAGACCAAAGCTTTTATCTGATTTCGCAAAAATATTTTCTGCTACCGAAACTTCTTTAAATAAAGGTATAGGCGGTTGGTTGAATGGGATTTGTTTAAGCGCTTCTTCTTATGCGACGGCTCAATGTTTAATAGCTTTGCGTGATACAGACCTGAGAAGTGATTTAGCGAAAATAAAAATCCCAACAGTGATTATGCACGGCAAAAAAGATAAAATATGTTCTTTTGACCTTGCCGAACAGATGAAAGCAGGTATCCTCAATTCATACATAATTGCTTTTCAGAATAGCGGTCATAGCATGTTTCTGGAGGAAACTAAAAAGTTTAATGCAGAGTTGATAAAATTTGCTAAAGAAAATTAATTACTTCAAAGAATCCGGAAAATTATTTATCTTTATAACATTTTAAATTTATTTTTATTAATAACATATAAAAACAAGAAATGAAAACTGTACTTGTTTTTGTCTCAACATTAGATGGAAAAATAACAAAGTGGGGTGATCCTAATGTTAAATCTTGGTCGTCTAAAGAGGATCAGAATTTTTTTAATAAATTATGGAATAATAACCGGCTTCTCATTATGGGAAGCAACACTTTTTATCTTGATCCGATTAAACCAAACCCAAATCATCTGCTTGTTATTATGACAAGACAACCGTCCACATATAAAAGTTACGAGGTTTTAGGTCAGCTTGAATTCAGAAGTGAATCTCCCGGGCAATTGGTAGAACACTATGATAAAGAAGGTCATGAACTTATGCTGATTGTAGGTGGAGCACATATTGCCACATCATTTTTAAGGGAACAATTAGTGGATGAATTATGGTTGACAATCGAACCGAAAATATTTGGAATCGGCTGTAATTTTGTAACTGAAGAAAAACTTGATATCAAATTGGAATTGTTAAGTAGTGAAAGTGTAAATAAACAGGGAACATTATTCACCAAATACGCATTGATAAAAGAGCATATTTAAAATGACAAAGCCATGATAGAAAAAATTTATCCGGTTGCAAAACATTCCGAAGAAACATTTCGCAGGTCAGTAGTAAAAACTATTAGTTATAGATTTATAATTTTAATACTCGATTTTACAGCAATTATAATTTTTACAGGACAAATAAAGATTGCTTTGGGATTTATGGTTGTTAGCAATATATACACTACACTTGGTTATTTTATTCACGAGAGAATTTGGGGGAAGATAAAATGGGGGAAGATAATTCAGAAAAAGGATGGCAAATAAAAATAAATTTTTAAATAAACTCGTAAGCTTCTGGAAAATACTCGGACCCGGGCTTGTAACGGGCGCAAGCGATGATGACCCTTCCGGCATCGCAACTTATTCACAGGCGGGTGCTGCGTTCGGACTTTCAACTCTCTGGACGGCGCTGATTACATTTCCGCTCATGGCATCCATTCAGGAAATGTGCGCAAGAATCGGGCTGGTTACTTCACGCGGTTTGGCGGGAACGCTGAAAAATCATTATTCAAAGCCGATTTTATATTTAATGTTACTTTTCAGTTTTCCTGCTATCGTAATGAACATCGGTGCTGACATAGCAGGAATGGGTGCAGTAGGAAATCTCTTATTCCCTTCAATTCATACAACTTATTTCTGCATTGGCTTTACCATCATTCTTTTGGTATTAATAATTTATTTACCATATTTTAAAATTGCCGCTGTTCTGAAATATCTTTGCATCTCGCTGTTGGTTTATTTTGTGGTTCCGTTTTTATATAAACAAGATTTGTCAGCTATTTTGAAAGCAACTTTTATCCCGACAATAAAATTTGATAAAACCTTTATCAGCATTCTTGTTGCCATACTCGGCACGACTATTTCACCATATCTTTTTTTTTGGCAGGCAACAATGGAAGTTGAAGATAAAAAAAATACTTTAATCGTTAACAAAAGAGTTATGACCGAAATGAAAAAGGATGTTGATTTTGGAATGCTGTTTTCAAACATAACTATGTTCTTCATCATTCTCACTGCAGGGTCTGTATTATTCAATGGAGGGATTCATCAGATTAACACCGTTGAACAAGCGGCTCTCGCTTTGAAACCATTGGCAGGAAATTTAGCATATTTACTTTTTGCTGTCGGTGTAATCGGCACAGGGCTTTTAGCGATTCCCGTTTTGAGCGGCTCACTTTCTTACATCATCACTGAATCTTTTGGCTGGAAAAAAGGATTGAATAAAAAATTTCAAAATGCAAAAGCATTCTATATCATCATTGCCATTTCACTTATTCTGGGGTTATCGCTTGATTACATAGGTCTTTCGCCCATTAAAGCGCTGATTTATTCAGCCATACTTTACGGATTGACCGCGCCCGTTTTAATTGCCATTATTCTTCATATTTCCAACAACAAAAAAATAATGGGGAAACATACAAACAGAAAAACTTCTAACATCCTTGGATCTGCAACATTATTTCTTATGACTGTCACTGCCGTAATTTTAATTTATATGCTTCTGACGGGTAATTAGAATTACTAATTTCCTTTTATCTGACATTAATATTTCTATTCTGAATTAAGCATACCAAATCATTCTCTAATCCCGCATATCTCTCTTATTGTAATTTTCTCCATAAAGGAACTAATATCTCTCTTGATTATCAAATTTAGAATTATGATTTTCAGTTAACGAATTTAACCGTATATACCAATCTCTAATTCGAAGCGTTCAATATAAAATATTATGCCGATGGCTTTTCCGTTGGAATTTCAATCGGCAAATTTGAATAGATTTTCGAAATTTTCATCAGTTTATATAAATATTTAGAACATAATATTTATTTTAATAAAATCTTTGCAGGTTTTCAGCTAATTAGCGGAGGTGTTCGGCAAGTTAGCGGAGGTGTTCAGCAAGTTAGCGGAGATGTTCTTGAGAAAAAAACCTCAAAATTTAAGAAATTTAGATGTTTTTTATAAAAATTAAGTTCTTCGTACTTAAAATTTATTAACTTAAACTAAATTTAGAAAGGAGTTGTAATGGCAAATCAAAATTACTTCCCCGCAAAAGAGGGGAGCCTGGTTCTCTGGTTCGATAATTTCACCACCAAATTAGCGTTATACACGGTTCCATTGGGTCTTTTGCCTGCGGATATAACGAATATCACTGCAAAAATTACAGAAGCAAAAACCTCAATTGATGACGCAAATAATGCTAAACAAACCTTGAAACATCTTGAATCAGCGAAAAAAGCAAAAAAAGGTGATACAATCGATTATTTAAGGGGTAAAATTGCGCGTATGAAAACCGAAGCAGGTTATACCGAAGCTATCGGTCGCGACCTCGGGATAGTATCATCTTCCGATACCATCGACCCGCACACTTACAAACCCACAATCACTGCAAAAGCATTTCCTAAATATATCGAAGTTGGATTCGTGAAAAAGGGAATAGATGCAGTTGATATTTATAAACGCATTAAAGGTGAAGTCGAGTGGAAGTTCCTCGCCCGTAGCACGCACAGTCCGCATCACGATAACACCGACCTCGCCCACGCCGGAACTCCTGAAGTCCGTGAATATATGGCAATAGGATTAATCGGCGATGAAGAAGTCGGACTCGAAAGCGACGTTGTCACCGCAATCTACGACGGCGGGAAGTAAGAAAAATAAATCATCTTTCGTTCCCGATGCCACCATCGGGAACGAATATTATGTGTTAATCCCCCCTTCGAAGGGGGGATTAAGGGGGGATGATATAAACAAGAGTACTATTCAAAAAAATTTTATTAAATTTATTAGATGAAACCAATTCGCTTTTATGAATGATGATAAAATTAAATATAATTTTCATTATAACAAAAAACTCAAACACTTAGCAAGAAACCTCAGANNCTAAAAGGTTATCAGTTTCTCAGGCAAAGACCAATCGGAAAATATATTGCGGATTTCTTTTGCAAAGATTTAAAATTAATTATTGAACTCGATGGTTTAACTCATGAAGAAAAAGAAATTGAAGATAAAACAAGACAAAAAAATCTTGAAAATTCGGGATATACAGTTTTAAGATATAAAGACTCTGAAGTTATGAAAGATATTGATTGTATACAAACTCAACTCGAAAAATGGATAGAAAAATATGAGAATTTACATCCGGAAATTCTGAAATTTAAACAAAAAAAATCATCCCCCCTTAATCCCCCCTTCTAAGGGGGGATTTCTCAACGTTCCCCCGTTCGAAGGGGGGCAGGGGGATGATTCTAACCAACTATTTTCATTTCCAAATAAAGATTGGTCTGAATTAATTTGAAATATTTTTCTAATGCTGTATCATATAATCAAATTAATTAAATCTATCTTTTCCAATTTTATTTACTTATTAGTTTCTAAAATGGTCTTACTCATTAATTCGAATCAAATAAATTTTAATCATTATCCCAATTTCCATCATCCCCCCTTAATCCCCCCTTCTAAGGGGGGAAGAGAGCAGTTCACATCTTCGAAGGGGGAAATATTATTCGGAACTAACAGCACGTTAATTATCAATTGTATATTATTGGCTTTAACGTTATTTTTCATTTAAACAATGTCAGGATATTTTTTTTACCCTCGTTCCCAAAGTCCTCTTTGGGAACGCGAGAGAAACATTAAATTTAAATTATGTACAGAAAATCATTACTAATTATTCTACATCAATTTCATTTATTCGGAATCAATAGAATTAGAAAATGAAACCTAATAAATATTTTAAAAAGGTTTTGTATGTTCTTTCCGCATTGTGCCTGCTCGGATTTTTTTCATCGTCCGGTTTCCGTGATAAAACCACAACCGGCGGCTGGTATCAGCAATTTTTCCCGTATTTAAACGGAAGTACAATTGCAAGTTTAACATTTCTGGATAGCTTGACTGGCTATGCAACAACAAACCCGGGCACGAGTATATATTGCTATATATTAAAAACAACTAATGGCGGCGATAATTGGATTATAAATTATACTTATAATTCCGGTACGAATATTTATTTTACAAAAATACAATTTGCTAATTCTAATGTAGGATTTGCATCTACCAATTATTATGATTTTTTTAAAACGACGAATGCAGGTTTAAATTGGATAGATATACCTAATGTTCCAGTGGGTGCCCAAGATATGGCAGTAATTAATGCCGATACTATTCTTTGCGTAGCTTCGACACCTATATGGGGTGGTATATTTCGTTCAATAAACGGTGGACAAAGCTGGCAACTAATTTGGGCAGAAGGTGGCACTAATTCAAACGCATATAATATTTATATGTTTAATAAGAATATTGGTTTTGATTTAGGAGCTGAAGGTATGAAAAAAACCACAAATGGTGGTGTGAATTGGTTCGCGATTCCAAATGAAACATATACAAGTATAAATTTTATTGATAGCTTAACAGGTTGGAAATGTTTTGATAGTATTAAAAAAACAACAAATGGTGGAATAAATTGGTTTGCACAAAGAACTCCGAATATTAGTCATAGCTTTTGGAATTCTTCACGATTTTCGTTATTAAATAAAGATACAATATGGATGGTCGGTGCTTTAACAAATTTTACTAATCCAATTAATCCAGTTTATAAAACAACAAATGGTGGTCTAAACTGGGGTTATCAAAATGCTTGCCCTTCTTATTTGTATGGTGTTTTTAGCTATATTTCATTTGTAAATGAGAGAGTTGGTTGGGCTTTTGCAATGTATGATTCAACTTTAATTCACACTACTACCGGCGGAAACGACACAACATTTTACACTGGTATAAAATTAGTTGAAGAATATATTCCGACGGGATATTTATTGAGACAGAATTATCCGAATCCGTTTAATCCACAAACGAATATACCTTTTGAACTTAGTGAATCCGGATATGTGACATTAAAAGTTTATGATATAACAGGCAGAGAAGTGAAAGAACTTATAAACGGCAATTGGGGAAAAGCAAGCTATGTTGCGGAATTCAATGCGGAAAACCTCGCAAGCGGGATTTATTTTTATAGATTAAAATTTGTAAGCGATGCGACGAAGAAAGAGTTTATTGATACGAAGAAAATGATGCTTCTCAAATAAGAACAAAGAGCTTATACCACGGAGGCACAGAGAAGAGCGGAGAAAATGCTGAATTTTGAATTTTGTATAAATATTCTGACTGTTCTTAATCCCATATCAACAATTATTTTCTAATCCATCAGGATTAGTTCTTTTTTCATCCATTGGTACGATTGACTATTCTTAAGCCCCTTCTTATTTTTACCGAATATTTAAAATGGAATATGGAAATAATAATAATTTTCTTTATAGCGCACTGGTATCTCTCGCTGTTTTCGCAATCATTTTTACAGCACAGATACGCTTCACACCGCACTTTTACTATGAATAAATTCTGGGAACGCTTTTTTTATATTTTTGCATATATCACGCAAGGTTCGTCTTATTTAAGCTCAAGGGCGTATGGAATTCTACATAGAATGCATCACGCTTATGCTGACACGGATAAAGACCCGCATTCACCTAAACATTTTAAAAATGTTTTTTCAATGATGTGGCACACAAAGTTGGTTTACGCGGATATTTATGATAACCGGGTTCAGTCTGAAGAAAGGTTTACAAAAAATCTTCCCGACTGGCCCTCGATGGATAAATGGGGACAGTCAATACCTGACCGTGTAATGTTTGCTTGCTTATATACAGGCGTTTATGTTCTTTTTGCACCTTATTGGTGGTTATATGCTTTAATTCCGATTCATATTTTTATGGGTCCGGTTCATGGTGCTATAATAAACTATTATGCACATAAATACGGACATATTAGTTTTAAAGTGAATAATACTTCGAGAAATTTTATGCCTGTTGATATATTAATGCTGGGAGAAAACTATCATAACAATCATCACAAGTATCCTTCGAGTGCTGATTTCGGAATAAAATGGTATGAAGTGGACCCTATATATTGCGTAATGCGTGTATTCGATTTCCTTGGAATGATAAAAATTCGTAACAAGGGAAAACGTGTGGTCAGTGAATTTTAAATCGCTTTGTTTACTTTGATAATTCAGAAGTATAATCGCTTATTATTAAATGTATCCTCCGATTTGTTAATTCTTAATATTTAGCCGGTGATTATTCGGATAACTTTTTTGTTGTATATATTGGATGAGTATATCCGTATAAATTTATTTTCAGATAATTATAAAACTTTAGACTGACGCCTGAATATTTTTTTGATTCTATATTAATTTCGACAGATAAATATTTCGTTTAAGTACATGATGCGAAGAAATATAATCTTTAACGGGAAATAATTTTATATTATTTTATCTCATATCTTAAAAGAACAGATTATTAGTTCCTATTTGAACACAAATTAAACATCTGATAATTCGATTGACTGTAATAAATTTAATTATGAGCTTCAGAACATTGAAATTAATATAATATAAATTAATAATTATATTGAAGTATATATAAAAGAAATTTTTGTTATCTAAATAGTAAGCACTTGATGTTAAAACAATGAAAAAACGCAGAATCATAATAGTAATTTCAATTTTTGTAATCCTGGCAATTGCTGTTACAACATATATAATCTGGAAAAACAAAAAAGAGACAAAAGTTGAATGGATTACAGTTCAGCCTGAAGTTGGTGATATTCAAAATTTAGTAACTGCCACAGGTACTGTGAATGCAGTAAAAACAGTGCTTGTTGGTACACAGGTATCGGGAGTAATATCAAAAATCTTTGTTGATTATAATGATAATGTAAAAGCCGGGCAGGTAATAGCATTGCTTGATACACGGAGTTTGCAAGTTTCTTTAGATGAAGCTAAACAAAATTTATCAAAAGCCCAGACGCAGTTAGAACAGATTAAAGGTGATTATGAAAGAAACAAAATTTTATTTGAGAGGCAAATGATTACTGCGAGTGATTTTGATATACAAACAAGCACTTATAAAGTAGCGCAAAATACAGTTCAAACCGCCGAAGGCGAATTATCAAAAGCTGAAATCAATTTAAAATTTGCCACTATAGTGGCTCCTATAAGCGGTGTTATTATTTCAAGAAATGTTGACGTCGGGCAAACAGTAGCAGCGAGCTTCTCTACTCCTACACTGTTTACTATAGCAAATGATTTGAAAAAAATGCAGTTACAGGCAAATGTTGATGAGGCAGATATCGGACAGGTGGAAATTGGTCAACCGGTTTTTTTCAATGTTGATGCATATCCGGACGAAACTTTTACAGGTGTTGTTCAGCAGCTCCGTTTGCAGCCAATTACATTAAACAATGTAGTGAGCTATGCCGTTATGATTGACGCTCCAAATGATGATTTGAAGCTTTTACCCGGAATGAATGCCAATATTTCTATTGTTGTAATGGAAAGTAAAGGGGTTATAAAATTCCCTGTTTCAGCTTTAAGCTTTTTTCCCGCGCAGCCATTCCCGAAAGGATTAGACAGTACGCTTTTGAAAAGGCAAAGAGACAGCTTAACAAACATCGGCTCATCTTTAGTTTTTATTGTAAACAATGGTGTTCTTTCAACTGTTCAAATTCAAACCGGTTTATCAGACGGCATTAAGATTGAATTAAAAAGCGGTGATTTAAACATTAAATCACAATTAGTTGTTGGAGTCAAACAAAACGGCGTGGTCGTTCCTCAAACGAAAGGATTGATTCAAACACCTCAAAGAGGACCAAGACGTCAATAAAATAATTATGGAAGCGGTAATTTCAGTAAAGAATTTATTTAAGATTTATAAGATGGGGAGTCAGACTCTTGCCGCCTTGAATGATGTATCGATGGATGTTTTTCCGGGAGAATATATTGCTATTATGGGTTCGAGCGGTTCGGGAAAATCTACATTTATGAATATACTGGGTTGTCTGGATGTTCCGACTCGAGGTGAATATCTATTCAACGGAGAATCCGTTATAAGTAAATCCAAAATTCAACTTGCACACTTGAGAAGGGATAATATTGGTTTCGTTTTTCAGTCATTCAATCTCTTATCACGAACTACTGCATACGACAATGTTGAACTCCCACTTTTATATTGTAACATACCTGCTTCAGACAGGAAAATTAAAGTTGAAAAAGCTTTAATAAGTGTAGGATTAAAAGACAGAATGAATAATACACCAAGCATGCTTTCAGGCGGTCAACAGCAAAGAGTGGCAATAGCCAGAGCCATAGTGAATAATCCTAAAATGATTCTTGCAGATGAACCTACGGGCAACCTCGATACACGAACAAGTATGGAAATTATACAGATATTCCAACTATTAAATGATGAAGGAATTACGGTAGTTATGGTAACACACGAGGATGATATTGCAAGAACTTCAAAACGGAAAGTAGTATTCAGAGACGGGAAAATGCATAAATCAGAAGATACAAATGATAGATTAATTGCAACTGAACAATTGAAATTATTACCAAAACTGGAGGAAGTAATAATATGATTGCGGAATATTTTAATACGAAAATATCATGTTAATTAAAAGTAGTGTTAAAGTTGCTTTTAAAGCACTCGGGAAAAACCGTTTCCGCTCCTTTCTCACAATGCTGGGTATTATAATTGGTGTAGTTTCTGTTATAGTGATGGAAGCTATTGGTAATGGTTCCAGCGCAGATGTGAATACCCGTATAAGCAGTTTAGGCACTAACCTTATAACAATAAGCCCTGTATCAGCAAGGTCATTTGGTGTAAGTCAGGAATCCGGAACAGCTCCTTCATTAAAAAAAGAAGATGCCGACATTCTTATATCAGAAGTTAGTTCTATAACAGCCGTTTCACCATTAGTACGAACAACAGTCCAGATGAAAATAGGAAACAAAAATGTGAGAAGTTCTATATCCGGCGTTTATCCGGAATATTTTGCAATTCGGGATTTGGAAATAGAAACAGGTTCTATTTTTACAAAAGCAAATGAAAAGAAATTCGATAAAGTTTGCATCATCGGTAAAACAGTTCAAAATAATCTGTTTTCAAGCGTACAGGATCCTATCGGTTCAACCATACGTATCGGAACGATTCCATTTCTTATTATAGGCACACTTAAAAGTAAGGGCACGAGCGGAGGAGGACAGGACCAGGATGACATCGTATTAGCTCCATATTCAACAGTACAAAACCGAATGCTCGGCAGTGAAAATATTCAGCAGATTTATGCTTCCGCCGAATCAGAAGATGTAGTAAATACAGCAGTAACTGAAATAGAAAGGACATTGAGAAATAAACATCAATTACTCCCCTCTTCTCCGAATGATTTTACAATCAGCACACAGCTTGATTTAAGACAGACATTAAACACGGTAGTTAATACTATTACAATTTTACTATCTGCGGTTGCCGCTATTTCCTTGCTTGTAGGCGGTATCGGCATTATGAATATCATGCTCGTATCAGTAACTGAAAGAACACGTGAAATCGGCATTCGTATGGCGGTAGGTGCCACGGGTTTTGATGTACAGTTTCAGTTGCTACTTGAAGCGGTGGTTTTAAGTCTTATAGGCGGAATTACAGGTATTATACTCGGACTAACAACTGCATATCTTGTTTCGGCATTTGGAGGATTTACAACTATAGTTTCAGTAGAATCAATTATATTATCGTTCGTAGTAAGCACACTAATTGGAATTTTCTTCGGATGGTATCCTTCCAGAAAAGCCGCCAATCTCAATCCAATCGATGCATTAAGATATGAATAAGAATAAATTCAGGATTAGAGATTTACCTAAATTACTTTACGATTCATATTTACAATTTACAGATGATAAAGGATTGAAAATGGCAGCCGCATTATCTTATTATACAGCATTTTCATTGGGACCAATGCTTTTGATAGTCATCTCATTTGTAGGATTATTTTTCGGCGAAGATAAAGCGCGCATAGAAATTGTTGGTCAGGCAACTAAACTAATCGGAAATGATGGTGCCAATATGCTTAATACAATCATCAAGGGTGCTTCAAATCCATCCACAGGAATAATATCCGCTGTCTTAAGTATCATACTATTAATATTTGGCGCACTGGGAGTTTTTAAGGAACTTCAGGAATCACTTAATGTCATTTGGGGTGTGGAACTGAAGCCCGGACGCGGGTTGATAAATTTTTTCAGAACAAGACTCGTTTCTTTTTCAATGATAATTGCATCAAGTTTTATTCTTATTGTTTCTCTCGTCGTTGATTCTGCACTGTCCGTAATACATTCCTATCTTGGAGACCTCTTACCTTCTGCTTTTCCGATGGCTGAGTTATTTAATGCAATCGGTTCATTTTTCATCATAACGCTTCTCTTTGCTTTAATATTTAAATATCTCCCAGACGTGCATATTGCGTGGAAATATGTATGGATAGGTTCCGGCGTAACCTCCGTTTTATTTTTTATAGGAAAATATTTAATAGGTCTTTATCTTGGAAAAAGTTCTTATACTTCAACTTATGGTGCCGCTGCATCTATGGTTATTCTATTTGTTTGGATTTACTATTCCGGTGTTATACTTTATTTAGGTGCAGAAATTTCTTATATGTACAGATGCCGCTATGGAACCGAACCTGTTAAAGCAAGCAAGGAAGGAATTCTTGTAACTAAGGTTTCCTTATTAATCAAAGAGTCAGTTGAAAAAGCAAAAAAATCAGATTTAGATTTAGAAAAATAATTATATTTTTTTTGAATATTAAGAGTAATAATATTGAATTAAAAGCTATTACAAAAAAATTATATTTTTTGTATCGATTTTGTACCGGTTTTTTTCGGATATGTTCGGTTTTTTACTTATTTTAGATCTTTAACCACAGATACCACCGATTAGGATGGATTTTCACAGATTTTTTAAATGTTCAGAGCAAAAATGTACGGATTTTGTACGGGTTTTATATTGATTTTGGATTGAATTAACAGCAATTTAGATATTTTGAA
>PNBM01000216.1 GCA_003135995.1 Ignavibacteriota bacterium
CCAAAACTTAAAATCCATAAATTTGATAATGATTTAATATGAATTTGTAAGTTTAAATATGATAAAATTAAAATCGTACCATTTTTGAACCACTTTTATCACACTTTCGTATCACTTTTTACCTGAGCATAGAACACAGATGGCACGGATTTAAAAAGAATATCACTTTCATTTTAAGAAATCGAAATCCGACTATTCAAAAAAACGNNGGGTTTTATACGGATTTTGAATTGAAATAACAGCAATTTAGATATTTTGAACGATACGGAGCATTTCACAAAAACACAAAGAAATTTCACAGAGATTCACTGAGAAAAGCACAGAGATTCACAGAGAAAAGCAATCCACTATTTCGCTATTTTGCCCGATTTTTGTCATTCCAGAAAGCTCTTAGCTGGAATCACCATTTAAAACGCATATGTCAAAGAACACTAAATCCCGGCATCCCGGAATGTTTAAGATGCACATCACCTTAATATATATAGCCATAGCAATATAAGGTATAAATATTAAAATGTCAAGTGAAATTTTAATAATTATTATTATTTATTCATTTAATAAAATAATAAGTTTTTGATTCTTTCAATTAGGGAGAAAAAGACATATCGAAACACCGAGAGGATGCATTTCGATTTAATAACGTAATTCAAGATTAATGTCCGTTCCCAAAGAGGACTTTAGGAACGAGGGAAAATTCCTTCGAAAGGGGGATTATGTTAACTGATTAATCTTATTTGCCTTTTGAATTTGCAGTATTTTTATTAACATTGTAAAAACTAACGAAAATAATGATAGAGAATTACATTCCTGTTATATTAATACTTGCTTTTGCGGTGATTTTTGCAGTTGTGGCGATAAAAGCATCGAGATTTTTCGGTCCGAGAAATCCAAATAAAGAAAAATTATCCACTTACGAAAGCGGTATGGAACCGGTCGGAAACGCAAGAGAAAAATTTTCCGTAAAATATTATATGGTTGCGGTCAGTTTCATCGTTTTTGATATCGAAGTTGTATTTCTCTATCCGTGGGCAGTCTCATTTGTGAACTTTCAAAAACCTGAAATGGTTTATGCATTATGGGTGGCATTAATATTCATTGTCATACTTATTTTAGGTTTGGTGTACGAATATAAGAAAGGAGTTCTAAAATGGGATTAAATGAATCTCTCGAAAAAGAAGGTTTCTTCACCACGAAATTAAACGAACTTGTAGAATATTCCCGCAGAAATTCGCTTTGGCCTATGCCTATGGGCATTTCCTGTTGTGCAATTGAAATGATGGCTGCTGCCGCTTCGCGTTTCGATATTGCAAGATTCGGAAGTGAAGTTTTCAGGTTTTCTCCGCGTCAGTCGGATATTATGATTGTCGCCGGGACGGTTACATATAAAATGTCAAAAGTTGTTCGCAAGGTTTATGACCAGATGCCTGACCCGAAATGGGTCGTAGCAATGGGTGCGTGCACATCGAGCGGAGGGATGTACAGAACATATTCTGTTGTGCAGGGAATCGACCAGTTCCTGCCTGTAGATGTTTATGTTGCGGGATGTCCGCCAAGACCTGAGAATTTATTGAATTCGCTGATGTTTATTCAGAATAAGATTAAAGCGGGCGTGAAGCCGAAGTCGATGGAGATGAAGTAACAGTCCCATGCTGGAGCGTGTGTACGGGTGTTAAATTTTTTTTGCTCAATTGCCACGACTTGTAAGTCGTGGGGAATGAGTATACTTTAAAAGGGCTTTAGCCCTTAACGATTTAAAATTAGGGGCTAAAGCCCAAGTTAAGTTTTATTTTCCCACGAGCTAAAGCTCGTGGCAATTGAGCGAGAACAAAAATAATCTGATTTTTATAAAAAAAATATGACCGAACAGAGATTAAGTCTAATCAAATCTAAACTCGAAAAATTTAGTCCCGATTACTACGATGTGAACGGAACACCGGGCGTTGTTACAAATCCGCAGAGTATAGTTGAAATATGTACAATTCTTAAAACTGATAAAGAATTATGTTTTGATATGCTGCGCGACGAAATCGGAATCGATAACTTTACAAAGAAAAATCGTTTTGAAATTGTATGTTATTTGTATTCAACGGTTTTTAGAGAAAGGTTTTTCGTAAAGGTTCTGCTCGAAAGTAAAAATCCTGAAATGCCGAGTTTAACATCAATATGGAAATCTGCGAACTGGTATGAAAGGGAAGTGTTCGATATGTTTGGAATTAATTTTACGAATCATCCCGATTTAAGAAGAATTTATATGCCGGATGAATTCGAATATTTCCCGCTCAGGAAAGATTTTCCGTTGATGGGAATTCCGGGTTCAATAATTTTGCCGAATAAATAATTACTGTATTTCAAATGTCACAGACTATATATGAAAAGCTGAAGGACGATAATCCCGAGATAAAGAAAACTAAAATTCTCGAGGCGCTTGAATCTGAAGATTTAAGCGTAACTTTTTCAGATGCGCTCGATAATGAGATGGTACTGAATATGGGTCCGTCGCATCCCGCGACACACGGAGTTCTGCGCTTACTCGTGAGTCTTGACGGTGAAACCGTAATGAATGTCAAGCCTGATATAGGTTATCTTCACAGAGGTTATGAAAAGCTTGCGGAATCTATGACATATCACGAATACATACCTCATACCGACCGTCTTGATTATTTACAGCCGATTGCAAACAATGTTGCTTATGCACTGGCAGTCGAAAAATTAATTCATCTTGAAATTCCCGAAAGAGGAAAATATATCAGAACTATTTGCTCTGAACTTGGAAGGATTCAATCCCATCTTATAGCATACGGCTCAATGGTTATGGATATCGGGGCATTAACTCCGTTTCTTTGGGCAATGAGAGAAAGAGAAAAAATTCTTGATATGTATGATTTAATAACGGGTGTGCGTTTCACGACTTCATATACGCGAATCGGCGGAGTGGCACAGGATATAAGTGATAAAGCAATTGCGGGAATTAAAAAATTTATTGATGAGTTTCCGAAATATTTAAAAGAGATGCGGGACATTGTTGAGCGGAATAAAATATTTATTGACCGCACTGAAAATATAGGATACATTTCAAAAGAAGATTTGATTTCTTATGGAATAACAGGTCCGAATGCAAGAGCTGGCGGGGTGGAATGTGATTTAAGAAAAGATGAACCTTATCTTATTTATGATAAACTCGATTTCAGAGTACCTGTTTATACGAGCAGCGATTGCCTTGCAAGATATTATATACGCATTGAGGAAATGGATGAGTCTGCAAAAATTGTCAGGCAATGTCTGGAGAAGATGCCGGGCGGGGCTTACAATGCTTTGAATCCGAAGAAAGTTCTTCCGAAAAAGGAAAGAGTTTATTCGAAGATGGAAGAACTTATAAATGATTTTATGATTATTAATTTCGGAATCGACCCGCCGAAAGGGGAATCTTATCAGGGAGTTGAATCATCAAAGGGTGAACTGGGATTTTATATTAAGAGCGATGGAAAGGGTTCTCCGTTCAGACTGAAAATTCATTCACCGAGTTTTAGTAATTTGCAGATGCTGCCTGTGCTTATGAAAGGTTGTTTGATTTCCGATACGGTCGCTATTATCGGAAGTGTTGACCCTGTAATGGGAGAAGCGGACAAGTAGAGCAATTCTGAATTATGAATTATGAATTATGAATTATGAATTAATTTGTATTCGGGATTTATAATTTCCATTTAATAGAAATGTGAATATAGATTTAAACTAATATAATATGTTTGACGAAAACGAATTAAAGAAAATCGAAGAGTTAAAAAGACATTATCCGCAGGGTAAGGCGGTTTTACTTCCCGTGCTGTGGATGATACAGGAAAAATATGGATGGATATCGACTGACTCAATGAAATTTGCCGGTGATTTGCTGGGAATTCCGTATGAGCATATTCTTGGTGTTGTTAGTTTTTATACGATGTTCAATGAACACCCTGTAGGGAAATATAATTTGCAGGTGTGTACTAATGTTGCGTGTATGTTGAGAGGCGGGTATGAGTTGTTTAAATATATTTCGGATAAGCTGGGAATAAATAATAAGGAGACGACTTCTGACGGAATGTTTACAATTGAGGAAGTGGAATGTCTTGGCTCGTGTGCGACCGCACCGATGATGCAGGTGAATAATAAAGAATATTATGAAAATTTAACAACAGAAAAAATAGATGATTTGATAAAAGATTTTCAAAACAATCACAAATTAACTTAGTGTTCTTAGTGAACTCAGTGGTGAAAATTATCGAATATGCATAAAATAATTTTAAAAGACATACCGGATTTACATAAGATCTATGTTTATGAATCGAATGGCGGCTATTCGGCGTTAAAGAAAGCATTGACCAAAATGACACCTGAATCCGTTACCGATGAAGTAAAGCATTCCAGCCTGCGCGGACGAGGCGGAGCCTGCTTCCCAACAGGTTTGAAATGGACATTCATGCCGAAATCAAATGATAAGCCGAAATATCTTTGCTGTAATGGTGATGAAAGCGAACCCGGAAGTTTTAAAGACAGGGAAATATTTGAAAAAAATCCACATCAGTTTATTGAAGGCACATTGATTGCCTGCTATGCAATGGGAATAAATACAGCGTATGTTTATATAAGAGGGGAATATTATAAATGGATAAACCTTCTTCAAATGGCTTTAGATGATTCATATAAAAAAGGCTACGTGGGGAAAAATATTTTAGGAACAAATTTTTCAGCGGACATATATATTCATCGCGGAGCTGGAGCTTATATTTGCGGAGAAGAATCAGCATTAATGAATTCTATCGAAGGGAAAAGAGGTTATCCGCGAGTTAAACCTCCGTTCCCCGCGGCAAATGGAGTATGGGGAAATCCGACAACAATTAATAATATTGAAACTCTCGCTAATGTTCCTGAAATAATTAACAACGGCTGGGAATGGTTTTCTAAAATCGGTGCTCCGAAACATCCGGGAACATTGCTTTACGGAGTAAGCGGGCACGTGAATAAACCGGGAGTGTATGAACTTGAATCAGGAACGCCATTAATGACTATCATAAATGACTATTGCGGAGGAATGCTTGACGGTAAAGAAATTAAAATGATAATTCCCGGTGGAACTTCTATGCCTCCGTTAACAAAAGAGGAATCATTAACAATCAAAATGGATGATGCTTCTTTAAAAGNNTTCGAATCGTGCGGAAAATGCACGCCCTGCCGCGAAGGTACAGGCTGGATGCTGAAAGTTTTAAAACGAATCGATGAAGGAAACGGAAGGGAAGAGGATTTGGATATGCTGATTAATATAGCGGAAAATATTGAAGGCAATACAATTTGTGCATTAGGCGATGCGGCTGCCTGGCCTGTGAAATGGACAATCAGGAAATTCAGAAAAGAATTCGAAGCGAAGATTAAAAAAGAAAAAATTGAAATACCTGTTTTAAATAAAGTTCATGCTTTGAGAAAAAGTATTGTATAATATTTGGTTTCTATTTCGTTCCCAATCCGGGGATTGGGAACGAGGGGAAAAAATTAATTACAAATTTATAAAATAAATTCATAATTCTGAATTGGAAAAATTATTTTTTTCCGAGCAATATTTTTACCGATACCTGTTCATTGTTTCGTATTAAAATCACTTCCACTTCTTCTCCGGCTTTGTGTTCACCAAGTGCCGCCGTATAATCATAAATATTTTTTACATCTTTTCCCGCGAATTTAATCATAAGGTCACCAGCCTGAATCCCGCCTTTTTCAGCGGGGCTTCCCGGAGTTACACCTGAAATTTTATATCCTTCTTCGTTCGATGAAAAATCAGGAATGGTACCAACATATACCCTGACAGGTCCTGTTTCTTTTTTTGGTTCACTGCTTTCGGTTACTTTTGTAAATTCGATTTTACTGCTCATCGTGTCAATGTCAGTAAACACGTCATACACCATATTCAGGACTTTTGCTTCACCTTCGGAATTTATTTTATCATATGTATCGGATGGTCTATGATAATCAGAATGAAGACCCGTAAAGAAAAACAGTACGGGAATATTTTTCGAATAAAATGATGACTGGTCGGATGGTCCGTATCCATCAGGACTATAAGTCACATCGAAGTTGAAATTATTATTTACATTTCCAAGTTCTTCCTTCCAGATTGGTGATGTTCCTATACCATATATTATCAATTTATCTTTATCGAGCCGTCCAACCATATCCATATTAATCATTGTTATAATATTATATTTCTTAAACAAATCCGAATGTACAAAATAAGCAGAGCCGATTAATCCTTCCTCTTCACCCGTAAAACACATCAGCAACACACTGCGTTTAAGCATTTCTTTATTAGCAGAAAGTTTCTGTGCAAGTTCCATTACACCTGCTGAGCCCGAAGCATTATCATCGGCGCCGTGATGAATTTGTTTATCTTTTCCCGCATAGAGAGAATTTGATGTGCCCCATCCGAGATGGTCATAATGCGCACCGATTAAGATTACTTCATTTTTAAGATTTGCATCACTACCTTCTATAAATCCCAAAACATTTCCTGTCCGGGCTTTAACCTGTTCAAGTGTTACTTCGAAATTTGCTTTTGCATTTTTTACTATGAAGCTATTGGATTTTTTTGAATTATCAATTTCTTTTTGAATCTTAGCAAGATCCATTCCGTTTTCTTTGAATAATTTTTCAATAATTNNTATCGGAATTCCTGCAGACTGCTGAACATTATCGAATATTAATGGAATTAATTTATCTTTATCGTCAGAAGTTGGACCTGTTATTAAAATTATTCCTGCCGCTTTATTATCTCTTCCCAGGGCTGATTTAAACCTCGTCTCCTCAAATTTATTAAATGAAACATTTTTCGGGTCATTTGCTGCGGGAGAATATCTCATCATGATTATAATCTTGCCGGTCACATCGATTGTATTTCCGTTCTTGTCTTTATAATCATCATATTTTAAATCGGGTNNGATAGGGATGAAATCTTTATTTACTTCATAGGAAGAAACGTCGGAATTCATCGTTAAGGAAAAACTGTTTGATTTTCCTAATTGCATTCCGACCGTCATATCGAACCTTTGAATATATCCGCTGTCTCCTGCCGGAGTTAATTTATAATAATTAAATTCTTTTGAAATATAATCCATAGCAAGTTTTCCCCCGGGTGTTCCAGGGAACCTGCCTTCAAGCTCATCTGAAGCGAGATATTTTATATGCGAATAAATTTCTTCTTTGGTTATGTCGTTATTTCTGAATTTATCAATTTCGTTTTGAGCGAAAACAAAACTGAACGAAATGAATATAGAGAATAAAACAAGTAATTTTTTCATATTTCTGATTTTAATGATTCAAATTTTATTAATTTAATTTTGCCGGGTCAAGTTCACTACCGAATATGCTGTGTGGAATTAAAAATACAATTAACAATAATATAGCTGCTCCAAAAATCCAGTAACCGGGTTTTTTAGATCTGAATATTGCAACAGTTGCAACTATCCATCCTATAAGTGCGATTAACGTTTTGTTATCCGTTAAATCGATTCCGAACGGAACACCTGTCCAGTATTCTCCGAAAGCATATTTTTGAACGAGCATACCGAAAATCATTCCTCCAAATATCAATAAACCTAAAGTCCAGAATGCAAGTTTCTTATATTGAGGTTCTTTCCTGAATATTTCAAGACCGGCTCTCGTCGAAACAAGCATTGCAGCAAACATTAAGATTATATGCAGTATCATAATCGGAGCAGGAACATCCCCTTTAAAACGAATCACGACTTCTTTGTCAGACGGTGCATAAATTTCACTTTGGTCTTTATTTAGTCTGACCTTGAATACGAGTTTTCCCGCAGGGGGCTGTTTTGGAAGTTCTGCTGTCAGTACTCCGTTATCATACACCATTTCTGCTTTCGTCCAGTCATCTTTTGTTTTGTATCTTTTCCATACCAATGTACCTTTAATGTCGGCGTCACCTGTGTAAATCTTCACAGGACAGTTTTCGTTAGTCGAATTACTCCTGTCGAAATTATATTGATATTCCCTTCCGTTAAATACGACACTGCCTTTTAACGGGTAAGTTGGTCCCGTAACTCTCTGATAATATGCTGAAGCAATTGTAATGATAAAAGCTATTATCCAAAAAAAAATGGTAGTTTTTGTCATTTTGAGTTATTATTTAATTAATTATTATTTGTTAAATTTATATTTTAGTTTTTAAGTTAACAATTAACTTTAAATTATTCCATTCAATACTGTTTCGTAATTAAAATTTTAATAGAATGAAAATACTTATAACAGGCGGAAGCGGTCTTCTCGGGCAATATTTGAATTTGTTGTTATCAAAGGATAATGAAATTTGCTCACTTTATAACCTGAATCCGGGTAATTGCTTAAATTATAATTCTTACAAAATCGATATAACAGATTTAAATGGGATGTCAGAATTATTTAATTCTTTCAAACCTGATGTCGTTATTCACACTGCTTGTTTTTCGAGACCTGAAACCTGTGCAAGCGCTGAGGAGGATTTAGTATTGAGAACTAACATCGATGCGACCGGATATATTTCTAGGTTATGCGAAAAATACAAAGCAAAACTTATTTATACTTCTACTGACCTTGTTTACGACGGATACCAGGGTGAGATGCTTAAAGAAAATGCTATTTTAAATCCACTTACTCTTTATGCACGAACAAAGTTATCTGCTGAAGAAAAAATTCAAAACACTTTTAATAATTTCATCATTCTCAGGACGGCTCTGTTATTTGGCATCGGATTGAATCATTCCCGGAATAATTTTCACTATATGTATGATAATTTTAAATCAGGGAAAAGATACAAATTATTTTATGACCAGTTTCGCACACCCTTATCCTTATTAAATGCAGCAGAAATAATTGCAGGATTATGCAATCCGGATTTAAAAAACATTATATTAAATTTCGGCGGAAAGGAAAGAGTCTCGAGAGCAGGGCTGGCGGAGATTTTATGTGACGTCTGCAAGTTTGATAAAAACCTGATTGATAAAATTTCTATGGATGATATAGAAGGCTTTACAAAAGTTCCGGATGTTTCTTTAAATACCGGTTTATTACAGTCTTACGGATTTAATATTTATTCGTTGCAGGAATCTGTTGAAAAGTCGTTAGTATATACAGACTGAGTTCCGGTTGAAATTTATTAGATTTAATATTTTTATAAATTACGAAGCAAATATTTATCATTTGATTTTCATATATTAAGAAACGCATTTTAAAAATATATTTTTATGGCAGTAAATTTAGAATTACGAAGATTAAAAACAGAAAAACATTATTATTTAGCTGAAAAAATATTACAAGATATAATCAATTTCAGTACGCCTGATAAATCTACAATCGAACAGCTTTACGGGGCAGAAAAGGCGAGCATCATACTGAATAATATTCAAAAATATTTAAATGACAATAAATCAGCTTTAAGAATTCCGCGTGAACATAATATTAATGCCCCGTCGGAGATTTTTCATGCAAGAGGAACGGTTGAGAAAAATAAAAATTTTCAAAAAATACATTCCGCACTTTTAAGATATGAACTTCCGGAAATTTCAGATTTAAAAATATTTTACGGAAATTATACCGAAAATGTATTTAAAATTATTAAAACGTACGAAGAATTGAATCTCAAAAGGAAATGCGAATTATGTGCGGCGACTCATTTAAACCGTGTTGGAGCAGTTACCTACCAGTTAAAGATGGATGACAAAGGTTTATTCAAATACAGCACAGTAGCATTTATGCATGATTCTATCGAGGATTTACTTGATTTCGGAGACTTCAAGAAAACGGGAGGCATCGATATAAAAAAATATCACAAATTTCTGGATGATTTTATTCCACCCGAGTTTCAGCAATCAGTAATGACACTAACAAATCATTATAATTTTATTTTCAACTATATCGTATACAAACTTTATGAAAGTGATAAAGCAATCAGTTTGAAAAATATACTTCACATACTGGAAAAGCTGGTTAAACAAAAGCTTGAGGACCTTAATATTTATGTCGAAAAAATGTTACGGCTCCTTTCGAATAAAATTATTGAAGAAAATATTTTAGAAAATGCTAAATGGGAATGTTATAAAAATTTATATTTATCGGGAATAGCCGAATCTTCAAAAGAATTAAATGATTTCAGACTTTTTGAAATTAAAGGCATCGACCTCTCCGATAATGCCCATGGTAAAGAAGCATTATCGGTTGAAGCAAAAATCAGGAACACAAATAAAAATGTGCTCTGGGGTATTTTGGGTTATAGTATGCAATCAAGCTGGGCACCGTTGAATAATCATATTCAGGAAATAATCGAAGATGCACTTTTATCGGCGGAAGTAATAATACTAAACGATTTGCTGCAAAAACAATCTTCACAGGATTTTGTAATGTCGGCATTATATAAAATCAATAAACTCGAGCCGATATTTTACATCTAAAGAAGTTTGTCAAGTTTATTCCCGANNCCCGACAAGTCGGGATGCAAAGAACGCACAAGTTCATCAAGTTTATAAGGTTTATAAGGTTTATAAGGTTTATAAAGAAAGAGCGGTTTAATTGAGCACAGCGATTCATTTCAGAATTTTGCTTATTTTATTTATTACTCATCTCATTTAATCGTAAGCATTTTTCGTGTTTGCATTTTTTTCCCGTCTATAAAAAGCGAATAGAAATAAACTCCGCTCGGCAGCTGGTAACCGGAAGATTGGTTTATAGAAAATGGTACTTCATACATGCCGGGTTGTAATTTCTTATTGACCAGAGTCGCTATTTCTTTTTCAAGAATATTATATACTTTTAATGTAACTAATCTTGAATCTTTAATCTGAAATCTTATAATCGTAGTCGGATTAAACGGGTTCGGATAATTTTGCTTAAGCTCAAATTTTAAGGGAATTGATTTTATGTTTTCAACTCCGGTAGGATTTCTGACTACTATGATTTTTTCGGGAACGAAGTTCCACCTTCCTGTATAACCGACATTCACAGTTGCAAAAAGTGTATCCGTTGTGGTAAAGTTCGGAGCGTGGTATCGAAAATTGATTGAAATTGAATTGGAGAAAGTAATTGCAGTAAGGTGTACCAATTCATCGTTCAGAAGTTTTAAGTAAGTTTCGCCGCCTGTATTATCCAGTGTTCCTTTTAATGCAGCTATATCCAAGCCTCCCTGACCGGTGATAGTTCTGGTGATTGTAATTGAGTATTGAACAAAATCTCCTTTAATGACTGTATCCGGACCGGTAAAAGTACCTGTTGTGGTAGTACCGAAAATATGGCAACTTCCGCAGCCTGCTGTTGTTGTTTTTTTCGTCCTGTAACAGATTCCATCGGGGTATGCCCGGGCATCAGAAAAGTGTATTAAAACAGAACTGAATGAAATTAATATAATTACGAAAAAAATATTTTTTAAATTATTCATAATCCGAAATTATTTATAATACAAATATAAATATTATTAATTAAAAATTGTACATAAAAAAGCCTCATCAAAACTATACTTGATAATGCTATATCAATATATTATCTAATAAAATTACTTTACCAGAGTCATATTTTTAATCGAATTAAAATCTTCAGTTTTAATTTCATAAAAATAAATTCCACAAAAAATATTAGTATAGTTTTCTTGCTTATTATTATCGTTTTCAAAATAATTGAAATTAATATTATTTGAATTTAGTTTCGGTATTTTAATATGAAGATAAAAAAAAGCCAACCCGGAGGGTGGTTGGCTTTTGAGGAAGATAATATGGCTTGTTAAAAATATTCACCATTTGATATATATAACTAAAAAGTTTCTATTATAATTCCTTTTAAAAAAATTTCGTATATTTAAGAAATTTCCGGAAAATTTGAAATTTCTTTAATTAGCATTATTTGTTTGATATGTACTTGTTTTTAATGGAATTACCGAAAAAATGTGAATTTTATTAAAATTTTCCACTTTTCAATATAAAATATATGATTTCTATTCAATAATTGGTTTTATATATTTACTTAAATAAGTTTTATGAAGCTTTCTACAAAAATCTATTTATATATAATTTTCGTTTGTCTCGCCATTATCCTCGGTGCTTTTTATGAATCAAATCAACAAAGAAAAGTAGTAGATCTCTATGTGACGAAAATGATGGAACAAAAGGCAGTTTTGTTCAATACAGTTACAGAATTAAAAGGGGAACCTCTGAAAAAAGTACTTGCTGAAAATACATTATGGGACGAATTAATTAAATATTTCAAAGTGAAGGACCCCAAGTGGGCACAGGAAAATCTACATACTTTTATTGATATTCATAAAGCAAATGTAGTTTGGTTATATGATAAAGACTTTAAACTTGTGTATTCGGCTCAAAATTTGAATGATGACAGTTTAAATAAATTTCCTGAAAGTAATGAAATAATAACAAATTTATTTAAAAATGATAAATTTCCTCATTTCTTTATAACTACTAAATCAGGATTATGCGAGTTTTTTGCCGCTACAGTCCACCCGACTAATGATTTTAAAAGAGAAACGAAACCGCAGGGATATTTTTTTGTCGGGAAAACCTGGGATAAAAATTACGAAAACGAATTAGAGCAGATTATTGATGGTTCGATTGATATAGTATTCAAAAATGTGAAAGATACTTTAAACCTCAATCCGAATGCTGTCACTTTTATAAGGACGATAAATTCACCCTGGAATAATAAAGAAATTGCAACTGTGAAAGTCTCTAAAGATATAACACAATTAAAAGATATGGAAGAGGTCTCTAAGAAATATTTTATTAATGCCTTCTTATTTTTTATTTTATTTGTATGCATCACATCATTTTTATTCTGGAAGTGGATTTTTATTCCTTTGAAAAATATTTCTTCATCTTTAAAGGTTCAAANNGGTTCAAAATACGCTTGACATCGAAGATCTTGAAAGGCAACAGAACCCGTTTGGTAATATTGCGAAATTAATAAAATCATTTTTCGAGCAAAAAAACAAGATAGAAGAAAGTGAAAAGAAGTTTAAAGATATGTTTGAAAACAATGCGGCGGTCATGCTTTTAATAGACCCGTATACGAGTAATATTGTAGATGCTAATATCTCTTCTTCATTATATTATGGTTATTCGAGAGAGGAACTGATAAACAAAAATTTAGCAGAAATAGATTCTCTGCCTAAAGAGGAACTTCAAAAAGAATTGACAAAAGCATTAAACGGCCGTAACAATTATTTTGAATATAAACACAAATTATCAGGCGGTGAATTAAAAGATGTTGAAGTATACAGCAACCCGATTTCGGTTAATAACAGGTTACTGGTGTTTTCCATCATTCACGATATCACCGAACGCAATAAAATAAAAGCAGAACTTTTAAAAGCAAAAGATGCTGCTGAAAACGCGGCTTTGATAAAATCCCAGTTCCTTTCTAATATGAGTCACGAAATAAGGACTCCCTTGAATGCAATTATAGGTCTCACGGATTTATTAATCCAGGAAAATTTTAGCCTTAAAAATTCCGATAATTTAAAAGCAGTAAAATTTTCGGCAGACCATTTACTTCACATAATAAATGATATTCTTGATTTCTCAAAAATTGAAGCAGGAAAAATTTCACTGGAGAGAATAGATTTTAATCTCGGAAGATTAATTGATTCTCTCATAAAATCTATTTCTGTTAAAGCAAAAGATATCGGGCTGGAAATAAAATCACACATTGATAAAGATATTCCTTCAATTCTGGTAGGAGACCCAACAAGATTACAACAGGTATTATTAAATTTAACAGGGAACTCACTGAAATTCACTAAAAAAGGTTTTATTGAAATTGATGTTACGCTCATAAATAAAGACGGCAACAATATTAATTTACTTTTTGAAGTTAAAGATTCCGGGATAGGTATACCCGAACATAAACTTGAGCAAATTTTCGAAAGTTTTACACAGGCTTATGCTGATACATCGAGAAAATTCGGAGGAACAGGTCTGGGGCTTGCAATCTCGAAAAGATTGGTTGAACTTCAGGGCGGAAATTTCGGTGTAAAGAGCAAGGTTGATGAAGGTTCGGTATTTTACTTCACATTAAATTTCGAAATAAGCTACAGTCATGAAATAGAAATATCCGAACCAATAATAATTTCAGATAAAAGATTAATTGGTGTTAATATTCTTTTAGCGGAAGATAATCCTATGAACCAGTTTTTTGCGAAACAACTTTTAAATAAATGGGGCGTGAATGTCGACCTGGCGAATAACGGGCGTGAAGCGGTTAATTTCCTTGAGCAAAAGGACTTTGATATAGTATTGCTGGATTTACAGATGCCTGAAATGAATGGTTTCGATGTCGTAGAAAGAATACGTGATAAAAGTTCGAACATTAAAGACCATCATATTCCGGTGATAGCATTAACAGCGGATATTTCTACAGAAACAAGAGAAAGCGTTTTTAAAAGCGGGATGGACGATTTTATTTTAAAACCTTTTGAGCAAAAAGATTTATATTCTAAAATAATAAAGTATATCGAAAATTAAAATAAATATTTAAATATTTATAATCCCTTCTAAATTATTGCAATGTTAATGACAATGTAAAGTTACGGTCATCCTTGTAATTATTCAGTCTCCATGCGAAATTTAATCTTATGAAATCAAATATCCTGTCAATCCCAAAACCGGCTTCCGTGAAAATACCATTCGTAACACTGAAATTTTTCGACGCAATAAAGTTATAATTTGAATTACTTAACTCACTTCTGCCTAAATTGACAAATGTAATAAGGTTAAAGGATTTTAAAACAGGCAAATTTCCCCAAAGTAGTTTCCCGAAATTATTTTCGAAATGCAGATAATAAAGTTTATCGCCGAGGTATTCATTATAATCCATTGTATAAAAAGACATTGTCTCAGCGAATCCGAGGAAAGTAGTATAGAAATATGCTAAATCCTGATAAGGCACATCGCCTGTACGCAGGATTCCTCCTGCACGGTAATTAATATTAATAAATGAATTGAAATTATGATGCCCTGAAATATTCAGTGAGAATGTCCTGTTTTCATAAGTGCTGTTGAGTTTTTTCCCTGAATAATCAAAACCGAAAATAAGAGAAGGATATTCCGTTACAGGGAATCTCGAAATTTCCCCTGTGCCCCAGTCAATACCCTGATAGATATTCGGGTCGATTCTTAAAGAAAAACCTATGGTGCGTTTAAATGCATCATTGATTAGCGGGTTTTCACTATACGTATCCGATTTCCTGAAAAAACTGTATTCAGTGTTTTTGAATGCAGAAATTTGTTTTGTCTCATTATAAGATGCTGTTAATCCTAATTGTGGTATTATACGTTTGCTTAAACTAAAATTAAATCCCTTTTCATAGAAATAATTATAGTCATCTTTTTTAGAGAATAATGATGTTAAAGTATTTTCAAAGATACTTAAAACGGGAGGGTCCCGGAACAATGTATTTAACCTGTTATATACACCCGCTGTAACTCTTAAACTTTTGTCATTAAGCAATCTGAAACTTGTATTCAGTTCATATTTACATTTTTTATCCGAAAAACCATAAGCATAAAACGCCGATGCATTTATCCTGTTGAAATCAAGACTATAGTTTATTTTTGTTTTAAGCTGGGAGCCTTCTATTCTGTTAAACCTGTAAATATCAAATAAACTCAAAGATAGGTTTTTACCATAGTTTAAATAAAAAGGATTTAAGGAAAACGAATTATCTTTTTTCTCAACATCTTTTTCTATCTTCCTGAATGTTTTAATCTCTTCGTTGGAATTTTTTATTAACTGATTTTTTGCCCAGTATAATGAATCTTTTTTAGACGCGTCAGGTAGAATTTTGACTACAATATCATTAAATGTACCGGGAGGTGCTTTTTCGTTCAGATTATAATTGGAGACGACGGTATAAACTTCACCCTGAAATTTTACCAGACCTAAGAATGAGCCTTCTGCAAGAATCTCAACGTCGGTTGGCATCCAGAATTTATTTTTTTTCTTATCTGTGAAATTAGAAAATTTCTGTATGAAATTCAGTTTATCGATTCCCCGCAAATTACCTGCATTGTTCGTTTGAAGGTCAACTTTAATTAAAGCGAAAGAACTGTCAATAATATATATAGTGCCGAAAAACTGTGGTGCGATATTGGATGTGTTTGTGACCTTGATTTTAAATACTCTTGTCGAATCCATAGAGGTTGTAGCCAGTAATTTATATTCATAATCATCAAGTGCATCGTCCGAAACCGGTCCCGGAATTTTTATCTCATCCAAATCTATTTTTTCGTCATAAAAATTTACAATAAGCGGAATAGCTACACCACGCGTAATGTTTGCTGTTTCACGTTTTGATTTCACGATTTGTTTTTCCAGATCGGGTTTCTTGAAATATCCTTTGGTTTCGGATTCCAGAATTCCCATTATTGGTAACTTACCGGAATGCTCTGTAGTATCTTTAACCTCTTCCGGTATGTTTGTCCGGATTATAAATTTTGAAAACGCATCATAATTATATTCATCCAGGTTCTTCATAAATTCTTTTTTGTATTTGATGGCTTTGCGGATGATTTCGTAAGCAGGGTCTTCACCGAGTACTTCAATCTCCTCGGTAAATATTTCTGTGGATTTTAAGAATATATCGCGTGTGATGTCCGTATTCTCGACATAAACGCTCTCCGTATCCGAAAAATAGCCAATGTAAGATGTTATTAATTTATAGTACCCGTTTTCGAGTTTAAGTATGTAATCCCCGTTATTATCCGAAGTTGTGCTGTTACCTCCATCGATAATTTTAATTGTTGCAAAACTAAGACCTCTTCCCGTCTTAATGTCCTGTACTTTTCCCGTTAGTTTAAATGTTTGAGAATTCGCAATATTAAAAACTAATATAATAAACAGACACAAAAATGTTTTCATCATTCAATGCTCTTTTTATTTTCTATTTTTATTTTTTATTAAAACTATCTTTTTATCTTCTATTCCATAAATCTTATCAAAGTCATAATTAATAATTTTATAATCGATATTTTTGAATTTGTTTTCAAGCGAAATTAATTCTCCGGATATATCTCCGNNCTCTGTTCTTTGCAAGCTCGACTGACCAGGCGTAAAGATTATCGAGTGTTGAAACTGATTTAGCAATTACTATATCGAATTTTTTTGAATATTCCTTTTTCTTTGAAAGGTCTTCAGCCCTCCCGCATATTATACGTACATCATTCAACTCAAGTTTCGAAATTATATCCTTCACGGCTTTTATTTTCTTTTGTATCGAATCGGCTAACATTATATTTAAACCGCTCATTATTATTTTCAATGGAATACCGGGAAAACCTCCGCCTGTGCCTATATCGATGATTTTTGAATTCCCGGGAAAAGTATATTTTGCAAGAAAAAAAATTGAATTTAAAATATGAGATTCTATGGAAGTGGTTTTTCTTGATACGAGGTTAATTTTGATGTTCCATTCAAATAATAATTTCTCATAATTTATAAAATTCTCGATAATTTTATCGTTTTTAATATTCAATTCTTTTTCTAAAAATAATTTTAATATCTGCATCGGATTATAATATTATTAATAAATATTAGAACAGTAAGCGAATATTATAAATTAAGACAAAAATAGAAATGCCAAACTAACTCCGGTTTTTACAATTGAATATTAATATTAATTGGAGAAATATTATTTAATAAAAATGACAAAGAGTATATTAAACATATTGATAAACGAAATTAAAACCGAACTAAAATCCAAATATGAAGATTTTTCGGGAATATTTTTGATTGGTTCAAGAGCAAGAAATACTCATACTATTGAATCTGATTTGGATTTAGTAATGACTTTTTCAAGAGTAATTGATAAAAAATTTAAAGATGAAATCAGAGACATGGTTTATGAATATGATTTAAAATATGATCTGGTCATTGATTCACACATTTATAATCTTCAGGATATATTAACTCCAAAGACGCCTTTCAGAAATAATGTAAAAAATGAAGGAATATTTTATGGCGCATAAAAGTGATTTAATAAATTATTGAATTGATAGATGCAATAGTACTATTGAAGAAGCAAAAATTGCAATCGATTTGGATAAATTACACCTCGCTTATAATAGAATATATTATTCAATTTATTATGTTGTTTCTGCATTAGCGCTAAAAAATGATTTTTCATCTTCAAAGCACAGTAATTTACTTGGCTGGTTTAACAAAAATTATATCATCACCGGAAAAGTTTCAAAAGAATTAGGTAAAATTTACAATAAAGCATTTGAAACTCGTCAGGAAAGTGATTATGAAGATATGGTTACATTTGAAATTGAAGATGCGAAAAGAGATTATGGAAATATGCTTACATTTGTTAAAGAAATAAAGAAATTATTGTTAACAAGAATGTAATTTTTATTATAAATTTAAGGTCGCGAATAAAAATATTTTACCATCGAAAGTGATTAATTCAAAGAATTATTTATCCCGTCACATAAAGCTCATTCGGACGCTGAAACATGGGATAAAAAACTATTTGCCTTATTCTTATTGCCTGCTTATATTCCTCCAGCAAAGAGTTAATTAAATGTTTGACTGAAGTCAGTCCTTTTGTCCTGTAAGCGTTTTTTCCCGCGAATGCAAATCCGTGTTCAAGATTTCCTTTTGAAGCATTAGTCAGTGCAAAGGCAATACAATACGGAGTGGTTTTATAATCACAGGTTATAATACAATGATAAGGACATTTGAAAGGTTTCTTTTTTCCGTTATATACTTCTTCTAAAAAACAGTTGTTAATAGCTCTTCCGGGCATACCTACGGGACTTTTGATAATTATAATATCTTCTTTTTCCGAATCAATATAGGTTTGTTTAAATTTAATTGAAGCATCACATTCATTCGTAACAACAAAACGAGTACCCATCTGAACACCTGAGGCACCTAATTCAAGAAATTTATAAATATCTATGCCGGTATATATTCCACCGGCTGCTATAACCGGAATTGGTTTATTATATTTTTCAGCAAAAGGTTTCATCGCTTCTATAACTTCGGATAGAAGTTTCTCAAGTTTATATTCCGGATTTTCGATATTTTCAATTTTAAATCCTAAATGACCGCCTGCTAAAGGACCTTCGACAACAATTGCGTCAGGAATATAATTATATTTATCAATCCAGTTTTTTGCTATTATTTTTGCAGCCCTGCCCGATGAAACAATAGGGACAAGCTTTGTATGAGTATTACCGTTTAAATATTGAGGCAGGTGAAGGGGTAATCCTGCACCCGAAAATACTATATCTATATTTTCTTCAATGGCTGTTTTTGCAAGGTCGGCATAATTTGATAATGCAACCATTACATTCACGCCGATAATTCCGCGTGAAAGTTTTTTTGCTTTTCTGATTTCATTTCGAAGCACACGGTTGTTAGCTTCAATCCAGTTTGTTGAAATATCCTTTTCGAGAATTCCGATTCCTGCTGTGGCTATAACACCGATTCCGCCTTCATTTGCAACCGCTGATGCCAGTTCCGAAAGAGAAATTCTTACTCCCATTCCNNTGTATGATTGGAACAGTTGCTGTTAAATTTCCTATTTTTAGAGGTCGATTGAATTTAGTATCCATTTTGAAATCCTTTGTGCAATTTAAGAATACTAAAGCAATATTCAAAATATCTTTTTATTATCAAAATGTAATCATTTTATTGTCCTGCCGTGGCAAGAATGAAAAAATCCCGTATCTAATATTACTTAAAAAGCTAATAAATTTTTAAAACAAGTTTTTAATTTTCACGAGTACTTTTTCACCTTTATTTTAACACAATTGGTGTGCAAAAATGAATTAAAATCGGATATATTATAATCGGATTATTAAATACTTACATAATTAACACATAAATAGGAAGAAAAAATATGCAATAAANNCGCTTATCATATTTTTTCTGCAAAATCTGCGTCTAAGGCTCTATAATTTTTGCTATCCTGGTAATTCACGATTTTTTCCCGGTTAATAATTCCTTTGGTATCTGAGACGTATCGAAGGCACCTTTCCTTAGATTTATCCCATATTCAAGATAAGCCTTCAGACATGCGAGGAAATTCGCCCAGCCTTCTGTATTGCTTTTCATCCATTTAATACCTTCTTCGTTATTATCCCTGCTCTTTTCAGTGATAACTAAATGAGTATCATTATCAGCTTTTTTTGTAAAATTAAATTCTACTAAAAGCTCTTTTCCGTCTGCACCATCCCAGTAATAAGAAATGTATTTATCCTTCTCGATTTTATTCACGCGAACCGGAATTTTCATATCAAACTCCGGAAATTTCCAAATGACCGTTTTACCTTCTTCCATTCTTCCCGTGCTCGAAGAGATAAAATAATTTTTCATTTTATCAGGGTTAATAATAGCATCAAAAATTTCACCGATTGGTTTTTGAATTTTCAGAGATGCTTTTATTTCTAAAGTTTTAACTTCCATAATAAAATTTTAAATTTTTAAGAAATATTAACCTGAGATTTTGTCGGTCTTATTTTATAAACAAAAAATTTATAATAAATATTCAAAAAAATATTATTATGAAGTCATTGTTAATCATATATAGCGAAAATAATATCTACTTGTATGCTATGAAAAACAATCTTTTGAACGGAACTAAAACCTTACCGTTTTCCTGTAGCGGATAATCTTTTTTTATAAGTCCTAAAACTTCCTCTTCGAATTCGAGTTTTTCTGATTCACTATCTAATCTCTCAAGATATGGTTTCAGTCCCGAACTTCTTATAAACTCTAAAATTGAAAATTGAGATTCGAGAATATGTATATAATTGGTTACCCACAAGTCGATGGAATTGAATAATTTTGACAACACATCATAATAAAAAAAATAATCATAAATCGTAAAAAGATTCGAAACACCGTCTGTTTTTGATTTCCACTTTTTGAGTTTCGAAACATTTTCAATTGCTTTTCCTAATGGCATATCCCGGAATAGCGGTAATTGGACAGCAATAATTCCTCTATCAGATAACATTCCATAGAATTTTTTCAGTAATTCCTTATGATTCGGAATCCATTGAATGGTTGCATTTGAAAATACAACATCAAATTTTTCTTTGGTTTCGTACGTTAAAGCGTTTGCTATAATCCATTCCGAATCGGGATAATCACTTTTTGCTTTTTCAATCATACTTGCAGAAGAGTCAAGTCCGACTATACGGGCAGATTGCCACCTGCGGCGCAATATTTCGCTGCTGTTGCCGGGACCGCAGCCGATATCTATAATCTTTTCAGGTATAAAATCAATCGAAATTCTGTTTACAAGATCAATCGATGCTTGTGTTCTTTCATTCCTGTATTTCAAATATAAATCAGGATTCCAATCATTATTATTTTTCATTTATCAATATTAATTATTTCCCACTTCTCTATATTTCCCTTAACTACTTTAAAAAGAGTGTGAGGTTGAAAAGTTTTTTCTGTTTTTAACATGCGATATTTTCTTATGTCTCGTGTCTTTAGTTTATTAATCAGATGAATTCTTTCATAATCAATTTGTCCGTTCGTAACTTTTAATTTTGTTTTATAAAAATTCCAATCAATTTTTTCTTTATTAAAATTATAACCTCTTGAAACTGATTCTTTGTAAACAATAGCGAGGTATTGATTTATGCAATCGATAGGATTTTTTGATTTCTTAAATCTTTCAAGCTGAGGATGATTTTTGTATCCTTTTGTTTTTCCTTCAAGGACTTTTTTTGCCAGAAGCGTCTCCCGCCAGAGAGCCACAAGACCTTTGCTGTCAAGATATTTCGGATGTATTGACCAGATTCGCATTAGTTATAATAATTTCTTATGTTTTACAGATTTGGCCCACAGATTTATCTATGGGGTTAATAAGTATAAATGAAAAAAACCGTAATAACGGTTTAAAAAATTCCGAACAAATAATTATATTATTATATATTTTCGAAATTATATTATTATCATAATTTCATTTATTAGTGGAAAAAGAAATTTCAATCATAACATCAATTTAATTTTTTCTTTAGTTTATCGATATTGCTGGAAAACTTGACCTTTCCTTCTTTCACTTCCGACAAAGATTCTTTGTAATTTTCGTAAATACTTCTTCTCTTTTCTTCTATTAAATATTTATCAAGAAGATTTTTCAGGTCTTCTTTCTCATCTAATGGAAGTTTCTTTATTTCATCAACTAAGTTATTGTAAGTCATATCTTATATTATTTTGATTAATATATAATATTTATTAAAACAAATAAATGAATGAAAAAGTATTAAATATAAAAGCGGGATAGTTACATATATTTTAAACCCCATCGGGGTTTTCCGTTTATAGGGGAATAGTAAGATGTGTTTTAAACCCCATCGGGGTTTTCTGTTTATAGCAAAATAGTTAGATATATTTTAAACCCCATCGGGG